>JBMFVR010000036.1:0-10295 GCA_049965895.1 Nitrososphaeria archaeon
GTGGAGGATTCTATTGTTCCAGTTGTGATGGCAGCTAATCAGAAAAAGGATTCAATGAAAGAAATTTTTAAAAGGAGCGAAATTGTTGAGTTCAAAAGAATCCCGAACAGGGAAATAGAGATGCTGCTAAATTACATAGCTGAGCGTGAACATCTGAATCTCGGATATGACAAAATACAGATGATAGTAAGGGAAAGTGATGGTGATATGAGATATGCGATAAATCAGATAAAATCTGTAAGTTCTGAACCGGCATTTAAAGACATAAGACTTTCAAGCGAAGACGCTGTAAAGGGAGCAATGTATTCTAAAACATTTAGTGAAGCGATCGATTTTATAAACAGATGGAATGCAGACCCTGAGTTAAAAATATTGATTGCATCGTCTTCCATTTTTAATTCTGGAGCCAGAGACCTAGTTGTCAGGACAAGATGGCTCTCTGATGCAGACATACTTGTAGGAAGAATAAGGAGACTTCAAGAATGGAGAATGCTTAGATATCTAAATGTATTTATTGCAATGGCCCTTTATGGATTGATGGGTAATTACAATGAATACCTTATACCATTTACAATTATAAACCAGAGATGGAAACGATCAATTTATGAATTAATTACAGAAAAAATGATGGTGGAACTTCATATTGGTCATGGGGGAGCAGCAGCTTTCATGGTTCCTCTTTATGAGTATCTGGTTAAGAAGGGCATTGTAATAAACGATGATTTTAAAAAGGCACTAATATAAAAATCATCAATCAAATTGATGGGCAATTTTGATCGGACAGCTCTCATAAGGAATATAATGAAAAAAAGGGCCAGTGCCATATTATTAGATGAAGGAGATCAGTTGATAATAAAATCTGATGTTGATCTTGATTATCCAAGTACGGTGGATAAGTTGCATATTGAAGATGATTTTGAAATTTACACTGTAGACTTGGACGACACTTTGTTCTATAATGAATATGCCATGGAGGTTTTTCCAGATTATATTACTGATATTTGCAGTGAAACAGGTATGCACCCGGCGGTTGTGAAAGAGATGATATATGCCGAACACTATGGAAGACTTTCATCGGGATCATATATGGCATTTGATTGGGAGGATATAGTATACAGCATAGCAAGGAAGCTAAAAGTGAGTAAGAAATGGGACTTAGGGAATATGCAGGAAAAATACTATACCGCGCAAAATGTTTTTCTGTTATGGGGGGCAACGGAATTTCTTAAAATTATAGAGGGAAAAGCGGTTGCAGCAACTAACGGTTTCAGCAAGTACCAAATCAAAATCCTATCTAAATTGGGTATACTAAATTACTTTAAGCATGTTCTAACTCCTGATAGGACACTATATACAAAGGGAGATGTAAGATTCTACTCAGCTTATAATAACTTGAAAAGACTCCATATAGGTGATGATTACTTTTTTGATGTCGAGATACCAGCATATTCAGGATCAAAGACCATTTGGATATATGATAACGGTAAACTTCCTATAGGTGGCTTTGAAATACTGCCAAGTGCCATGGTTCCTGACATAAATTCAGCAGCCAAATTGATAGGTTACGATTGATACAATGAACAGCAGGTGGAAACAATCAATAAATTTATAAAAATACAGCTTAAAATACACAATGGGCTTAAATTGTTAAAAGTTTATGGAAAGATGGAAGACGGAACAAGAGCAGAAATTATGGGCTGGGTGCTCAGTATAAGGGAGCAAAAGACTCTGGCCTTTGTGATAGTAGTTGAAAACAGAAAACAGGTTCAGCTCGTAGTAAATGAAAGAAAACTACTGAATCGCATTAAACAGAATACCGTAATAAGTGCCTCGGGCATAATTAAAAAAACCGAAAAGGCACCAGGGGGTTTTGAAATACATGTAAGTGAAATGAAGGTAATTTCTAAGGTCAAGAAGGAACCACCATTCAATTTAATGACCAAGGATGTGCCGTCAATTGACCTGCGACTGGATAACAGGGCACTTGACCTAAGGAGGCCGTATAATCTTGACCTGTTTACACTTAGGGCCACAGTTATAAAGTCTGTGCGTGAGTACCTATATTCTCAGGGATTTCTTGAAGTTAACACCCCAAAGATAATCGCTTCAGCATCTGAGGGTGGGGCAGCGCTGTTTCCTCTTATGTATTATGATAAGCAGGCATTTCTTGCACAGAGCCCCCAGCTTTACAAGGAAGAGCTAACTATGCCATTTGAAAAAGTGTTTGAAATAGGGCCTATTTTTAGAGCAGAACCTTCAAGAACATTAAAGCATCTCAGTGAATCTGTGAGCCTTGATGTTGAAGCCGCGTTTTTATCAAATGATGACTTGATGAACCTAATTGATGGCTTAGTCAGAAACACAATAACAGATATCTGGAAAACTTCATATGAAATTTTAAAGCGCATAAAGGCGCCCGAACTTAAGCTTCCTGAACATATTAGCAGATTTAAATACAGCGAAATAATTGAATGGTTAAACAAAAATAACATCAAGCTTAACTTTGGTGATGACCTTGGACAGAAAGAACTTGAATTATTTGGAAGGCATGTAAATGGCTTTTACTTTATAACTGAGTGGCCAATTAAGCTAAAACCGTTTTATATAAAACCCAAGGATGATGAGGTTACGTATTCATTTGACCTTATGTTCCGTGAACTTGAGCTCAGCAGTGGAGGTGAAAGGGTGCACGATTCTTCCCTTTTAAGAAAGAACCTAAAAGTCGCAGGTCTCCCCATAAAGAGCTTCAAATACCATTTAGTACCATACTCCTACGGCATGCCACCCCATGGGGGATTTGGCATGGGAGTTGAAAGGTTATTGATGACCCTTACAGGCGTGGGCAACATAAGAGAAGTATCCCTGTACCCGCGCGATGTGAGGAGGCTTTTACCATGAAGTTTAGTATTGATCATATATCTAAATTGGCACTTATCAAGATAAGTGCAGAAGAAAAAAGGGATATAGAAAAGAGAATAAATGCTTTGAGAGTGCTACTAAACGATTTAGAAAATGTTAAACTTCCAGAAGAGGCCATAGTGCTTGTGCCTGAAGGTAAACATGAAAGGGACGACATTCCAGTTCAGTTTGATTCCGAAATAATTTTGGAAGGTTTTAACAGTATAAAGGACAGATATATAAAGGCGCCAAGGACATTATGAATCTAAGCAGACATGACCTTACTGGCATTATGAATTTGATAAAAAACGGCACCACAACAGCAGTTGATGTAAACGAGTGGTTCCATAGAAAAAGCATAGAGTTAAATGGCAGAATAAATGCCTACATTACTATCTTAGAACCATATGATATCAGTGGCAAGCTTTTAGATGGATTGGCAATTGCTGTCAAGGATAACATATCAACCAAGGGAATAAGGACAACATGTGCATCAAAAATGCTTGAGACATATATTCCTCCATATGACGCTACGGTTGTAACTAAACTTAAATTGAATGGGGCACAAATTCTAGGTAAGACAAACATGGATGAGTTTGCTATGGGGTCATCTGGTGAAAACAGCGCCTTTGGTCCAACTAGAAACCCCAGAAATACAGATTATATAACTGGAGGTTCAAGCAGTGGTAGTGCAGCTGCGGTCGCAGCTGGAATGGCTCCGGCAGCTATTGGTACTGATACAGGGGGCTCTGTTAGGGCACCGGCCAGTTTCACTGGAATAGTGGGATTTAAGCCTACTTATGGGGCAATAAGCAGATATGGTCTTATCGCTTACGCTAACAGCTTGGAAGGGATTGGATTGCTAACAAAGAGCGTAAGGGACGCTACCTTTTTGTTTAGGATCGTTGCCGGAAAGGACCCATATGACTCGACTTCAATCGATATAAAACTGCATAAAAATGAACACATTAACAAACCATCAGTTGTTATAGTTAAAAGCCTGCTAGAGGGACTTGACAGCGACGTTAAGCAGGCCTTTGAAGACAGCATATCCAATCTTGAGCAAGACGGTTTTAAAATTAATGAAATTAAAGGCATAGAAGGCATGGAGCGAGCTCTGGATGCATATTATGTAATAGCCTGTGCAGAGGCAAGTACAAACCTTTCAAGGTATGATGGAATCAGGTATGGTCCAAAGGGAGATGTTTCGATTGACTGGAAGACATACATATTAAATGCAAGGTCACAGTTTGGCAAGGAGGTAAAGACGAGGATAATATTGGGCACGTACCTGCTTTCCAAGGGATATTACGAAACTTATTATCTTAGGGCGTTGCAGGTGAGGAAAACGCTTACAGAATCACTTATGACTATTTTAAAAGGCAATGATGCCATTTACTTGCCAACGATGCCAGTGTTGCCGTGGAAAATCGGTGAAAAACTTGATGATCCAATGTCGATTTACCTTTCTGATGCTTTAACTGTAATGCCGAACCTGGCTGGACTGCCTGCAGTTTCCATCCCCATAGGAGAAAAGAAGGGATTGCCTGTAGGAGGCCAGTTTGTAGGTAGATACAGTGATGACATTGGTTTGCTTTCATTAGCTCAGATGGCAGAGCATGCGGTGGGGGTTGAATGGAAGGATGAATGATGTCATGATAGGTCTCGAGGTTCACGTTCAGCTTGTAAACCTGAAAACCAAGCTCTTTTGTTCGTGTCCATCAGATTATAGGGGTAAACCCCCCAATACAAACATATGTCCCATATGCACCGGTATGCCAGGCACTTTACCAGCACTGAACAGAAGGGCGGTTGAAGAAGCCTTAAAGATAGCACTTTCTCTAAGTGCAACGCCATATGAAAAATCGTACTTCTTCAGGAAATCGTACTTCTATCCAGACCTTCCTAAGAACTTCCAAATAACACAATATGATAAAGCTGGCGGCTACCCAGTAGCTCACGATGGCATGCTTGAACTAGGCAATGGCAAGAAAGTTAGAATAGAAAGGATACATATAGAGGAGGATCCTGGCAGAATATTTTATGAAGGTGGCAGGTCAGGTGCAAAGTACGCCCTTGTAGACTACAACAGGTCAGGAATAGCTTTGGTTGAAATTGTCAGTGCCCCAGATATGTCATCAGCAGACGAGGCAAGGGAATTTCTTGAAAAACTGACTCAGATATTAAATGACTTGGGTATGAGTGTGCAGGATTTTGAAGGATCTATAAGGTGTGATGTAAACATATCATATGGCGGAGGGGAAAGGGTAGAGGTAAAAAATGTAACTGGTTCGTCGCAGGTTGAAAAGGTTGTTCTATTTGAAGTGTTAAGGCAAAAGACACTTTATGAACGGGGAGCAAAAGTGCTGCGCGAAACCAGAGCATGGGACGAAAGAAGGCGAATAACTCTTCCATCAAGGTCAAAAGAGGTTGAAGCTGAGTACCGTTATATGCCAGAACCAGACCTTCCAGTTCTCTCTGTTGATAAATCTATAGTAGATTCAATCAGGGAAAGCACTGGTGGCACATATGGTGAAAGGGTAAATGAGCTTACAAATTCTGGTATTAATCTTGAAGTGGCCAAGAGGCTGGCTAGGGATTCTACACTTTATTCAATTTACAAAAGGTCTTCGTTGAGTGGACAGCCCAAGATCAAGTTGGCCAGCCTGCTGGCAAACGAGGTAGCCTACGCTATAAAGAACGCTGATTTAAAGCAAATTCCACAGAATATCGACGGTCTTGTTAAAATAGCTGAAAAATATGAATCAATAAGCGATCATCGTCAAGTTGTAGAGCTTGTAAAGACTTGGCTTTTAGGTGGCAACATTGAGATAAAGGAGGAAAAAAGTGAATTAAATATTGAAAGTATCGTTAAACAATCCATTGAAGAAAATCTGTCCAAGTTGCAGGGTCTAGATGATAAGCACAAAATTGAGGTCTTAATGGGTGCGCTAGTTAAAAAGTATGGTAGTGCAAACAAAAAACAATTTGCGGCCGCATTGATAAGGGAGCTAAAACTGGGATAAAATAAATCCGTGTTCCCTGTCAAATGGTGCAATATTAAGTATTTGAATTATCCTGAATCCGGCATCTTTAAGTTTGTTTGCTTCATTGTTTATTATTTCAGGAACACTCAATATAGGGTCTATGCTTCTGGCCTTTACAACAAGTACAAGGTAACCGTTCCTTTTTAAATATATTTCAGCATTGTTTATAGTTATATCTGTGGCATCTGGCTGAGCTATATCAGAATAAAGAACATCCACTTTGGAAAAAACCACATTATAGTTCTTGGGATAGCGGGCATCTGTAATGATCGGTATTATGTTACTCCGGTATTTTACGACCCTCTCAACAAACTCTCTGGCTACTCTTGCACTGACTTCGACCCCAAAAGCAATGCCATTTTCTATTATATCAGAAACGTGACTGATTGTGGTTCCCGTTGATGCACCAAGATATAGAACGTAACTTCCTTTCTTTATTGGAACAAAATTTAATCCCTTCTGGATTGCAGCGGAAAGCTTGCTCCTATAAGGGTCCCAAAGCCTATATTCAACTGAATTTTCCTTCAGAGTTCTCTCCCCATAATATGTCCTGCCGGGGGTGAGATTCTTTGTGCTTAGATGTCTCTTTCCTTCCAGGTGAATCCAGAATATATTATCGAATCCTGTTTCTTCTACCCTTGTCAAATCTTCTGTTACCCTTCCTTGAGTTATTATTATGATGATAAAACATCCTTTCTGGTTTTTTTAAATCCTTTTCTTCACTGAACCTTTTTCTAATCTCTTCTACCCTCTTGTTTAGGTCGTCTACAAGGGAATCCTCCTTTCTTCCGCTGTAGAAATCTATCCTTGCTGCAATGGCCATTTTTGTGGCAAGCGCCCTTGCAATCTTTCCCCTTAATCTTTTTGGAGCATCGTGAAGTAGTTTATGCTGAAATATTAATCCGTGTTTTGGAGGTCTTCCATGGGTCTTCAGTGCTCTAAAAAGCGCCTTTTCCGCTCCAAGAATTTGAACTGTGCTAGCTGGCATTTTTGCTAATCTTTCGAGGCTGCCAGCTCTTGCTAGCAACCTTGCTCCAATGGTTTCTCCGGCTATGGCGGTGAGGTTAGGGGCTATTTCGTTCATTACTTCTTCAAGCATCTTAGACAGGCTTTCTCTGTACTTATATGTCTTAGCCGCTATTTCTGCCAGCTGCTTTACCATTTCAGTTGTTCTGTCATCAAATTCTGCACCCTTTGAATTACTAGAAGCCTTCAATATTATTTCAGTCCTGTTCTGTGGTAGGTTCAGCTCTCCTATTTTATCTTCACTTATGTTGTTCCTGTTAGAAAACTTGGCAACAAAATTTACAAAGGTTGCTGGGTCAACAAGTATTCCTGATAGTTCGGGAAAATGCAGCCCATACCATTCTCTTAATCTCATGTAAAAAAGATTGAATGTTTTATCAAGCTCGTCCACGGCCTGTATTATTTGTATTGCATGTAGATCCAACCGCGAAGACTGTTCCCTTAGCTTTTTTGCAGACACGTAAATAGAATAATTTCTTATGAAATTTATAGCATCCTGTGGATTGCTTGCAAGTCCAGAAGAAATCATAAGATTCAGCTTTTTCCTTTCCAGTTCTTCTCTATATGACTGGTCAAGAACCGCATCTTTGATCGTTGTTGATATTGCATTCTGAAGTTCAGGATACGGATTTATTAATTGTAAGTTATTATCAACTACAAATTTTAATATACTATTTAGTTCAGCAGTTTGATTACCATTTAAAACATCATCATAACTTTTTGCCGCATCCTCAGCATATTTAACTGATTTTACCACCGCTCCATTTTCTTCAAGCAACGCTATGCCAGCTTCCGTTACAAAAAGTATAAGTTTCAATTACCTGCTTTAACTTAATATTGTCTATATATAAGAATTTTCCAAACACTTTTAACCATTTATATGCATTAAATAATTGAATGCATAATTTAATTTAATAAATACATGGTTATCCTTTTTATTTGCAATAAATTAAAGTAGCACTTTATTTATTTATGACATTGCCTAAAGTGCCATAAAAAGGGATATATTTAAGCTCTTAATAACATCTAATTATGACATCAAACGAAAAAGTTTTCAGGATGCTTAAAGCATTGGCCAACGAAAACCGGTTAAGGATAATTCAGGTGTTAATGACATCCCAACAACCGATACATATTGAAGGACTGTCCAGGATTCTTGAAAAGGACTATTCAGCAGTTTACAGAGATGTTGAGGCGCTGGAGAAAGTGGGAATTGTGGGAATTTACATTGTAGGCAGGTCGAGAGTTCCATATATTAAAAAAAAGGATGAGCTAGGTAAATTGTTTGATTTTATTAATTCATTAATATGATAAAAATCGAAAAATAAAATATATAATAATAAAAATCTTTATATAACAATATCAATAACAGAATGATGATATGAGAAAGACACAGTACTATACATTGTTAGCAATGTTTGCAGCAGCATCAGGTGTTATGGCTGAAATGCATTTGATGTTTCCTTTCCCGCTTCTTCCATTTTTAGAATTTGACCTTGCCGAAGTCCCAGATACTTTAGCATTTATGATTCTTGGACCGAAGGGAGGATTAATATCTGCAGGTGTGCACTGTTTAATCCTTTACATTCTGGGATCTTTTACAATTTTTTCACCGGCAATGAAACTATTTGCTGAACTTAGCATGTTTGCTGGCATTTACTTGGGATTTAAAATAGGCAATAAAAGCAGATATAAAAAAGGTCTAATGGCAGGATTTGGGGCAATATTTAGAGTAATAATAATGTTGTTTGTCACTTTGATTTTATATTATGTCATAATGCCTTCGATTTACCTTCCAACAGCAAAGCTTGCCATGTCAATACTTGGAATAAGTTTGGCAAGCCCATTTGAAATAGCAATGCTGCTTGCTGGTTTGACAAGCATTTTCAATTTGCTGGCAGGATTTATCACTATAGCGATAGCATTTATTATAATAAAAAGCATAGTAATAACGTTTCCACATCTCTCTCCCCAGATCTACTAATTTTTGATGATCGAATATTTTTTTGCAGATTCGCGCGTAATGATTTTAGGAATAATATATTTAATCCCATTTATAAAATCTAATTTAATTGTAGGAGAATCAACCCTATCACTGTAAGCATATATAATTGAGGCTGCCAGCTCAGACAGTTCAATTTTACCATCAAGCACACCGGTTGGGCCGTTAAAATTAGAAGGAATTAATTTAATGTACTTGCTGAAGTTAGATAGCATTTGGTTTTCATTTTGATTTCTGCCAATTACTAGCTTTGTATTTTCCGACAATCTAAAATGCCTTCCAACCTTTAGCAATGCAATGTCGTCAATAGAATAGTTGGGTTTATGTTTGAATATATCCCTTAATTTATATGCAAACCTTTTATCTGTCAATAAACACCCACCTGCAGAATTTGGCCATTTATCCAATCCAAACTGTTTAGCCAACTTTGCCTGCTTTTTCCTGCTTCTACCCTTTATATCAAGAAGTTTATCTCTGTCAATTAGACCCTTAATTTCGGGTATTGTGGCAGGAAGAATCTTACCAGAAAGCGGTCTTACAATAAATCCCTCAAGTCCAGCTTCTTGTTCTTCTAGTATCATGGCCTTTTTATTTTGTGACATGGGCCTTTGGTCTATAACTTCGCCAGTAACAACAAAATCAGCATTTTCTTTCTCCATAAGCTCTTTGGCTTTCCTGAACATGTATAACCTGCAATCTTTGCATGGATTGATAGCTCTTCCGTAACCAAATTTGGGCTTCTTTACCATTTCCACATAATCCATACCTGCGCTGATCGTTTCAAGTTCCAGTTTTTGATTTTCTAAGAATTCAGAAAGTAAAGTAAGATCGCTACAGCATGACGAATTAAATGGGGTAACTATATGAACCGGAATGACATTTGCCCCCATATCTTTCATTATTTTTACAGCTAAAAGACTGTCCAGCCCGCCAGAAACCAGAGCAATTGCCTTCATGAATGTTTTGATAGTATTTAGATAGGTTATAAATAATATGTAATTTTTTTACAGAATTATAAAGCCATCGCTTTTAGCGGATCAGTCTCTTATCTGGAAATTATTACATGCCCTTAGATACTTAAAAAATAAACATTATTTGAGCGATTTTTGGATAAGCATAGTTAAGAGATACAGGATGAGCAGACTTAGCAAAGAACAGATAGAGTGGATAATAAAAGCAAAAGTTAATGGCAAGCTAACCAATAAGCAGATAGCCGATGTACAGGGCATATCGATCAGCAGAGTTCAGCAGTTATACAGAGAGTACAAAAGGACAGGCGTTATACACGTTCAGAAAAAAGCTGGAAGGCATGAAAAGCCTGT
>JBMFVR010000037.1:0-10227 GCA_049965895.1 Nitrososphaeria archaeon
GCTAGAAGCGTTTTTCCGCATCCGGGCGGACCATATAAAAGAACGCCTCTTGGCGGTTCTATTCCTACCTTCTTGAACTTTTCAATGTTTTCTATAGCTTCCACTACATTTAGTTTTAGTTTAAATATTAAATCCTCATAACCTCCTATATCATTCCAAGTTATTTTTGGAATCTCGAAATAAAGCTCCCTGAGAGCCGTAGGCACAATTTGTCTATAAGCATGCAAGAAATCTGAATCCCCTACAGCAATGTTTTTTATTTTTTCTTCATCAAGTTTGTTTTTTTCTAATGCCTGTGGAGTTATTCTTCTTATAGCATTAAATGCTGCCTCGCGGCACAGTGCCGCCAAATCTGCTCCGCTATATCCTGCGGTCATTCTCGCATATTTTTTGAGATCAACGCCACTTTCTAGTGGCATGCCTCTAATATGTATGTTTAAAATTTCGAGCCTTCCATCCTCATTAGGAACACCTATTTCTAATTCTCTATCAAATCTTCCTGGTCTTCTTAAGGCTGGATCAACGTCTTCTACTCGGTTTGTCGCGCCTATAACAATTACATCGCCTCGATCCTTCAACCCATCCATTAATGTAAGTAGTTGTGCAACCACTCTAACTTCAGCTTCACCGAAAGCTTCGCTCCTTTTAGGGGCTATTGAGTCCAACTCATCAATAAATATTATGCTTGGAGCGTTCTTTTTTGCTTCTTTAAATATTTCCCTTAGTTTGGCTTCTGTTTCACCATAATATTTACTCATAATTTCAGGTCCGTTTATTGAATAAAAACTTGCGTCGGTTTCATTTGCTAGGGCCTTTGCTAGAAGCGTTTTTCCGCATCCGGGCGGACCATATAAAAGAACGCCTCTTGGCGGTTCTATTCCTACCTTCTTGAAAAGTTTAGGATACTTCAGTGGCAGTTCTACCATTTCTCTTAATATTTGCAATTGGTCCTTTAACCCACCCACATCCTGATATGATACCCCATTTTCTGATTTCCTTTTAGGTGTTAGTAAAATTTTAGTTTTTTCGGTTATTTTAACTGCTCCCTTTGGATTGGTTGATACTACCGAAAATGATATTGGGTTATCCATGAATTTTGTTTCAAAAACATTGTTTTCAAGTAGCGGAATGCCCTTTAGGGCCTTTTTAAAAACAGCCCCAAGCACTTTTTTATCTATTTTTATATTGCTATTAATTTGTTCAACACTAATTTGTAATGCGTCTTGCAAGTTGGCCTTTTCTACAATGACCTCTTCGCCTATTTTTACTCCCGCATTTTGCCTTATTATGCGGTCTACTTTTATGGTATTTTCTTCTTTATCGTAGTGTGGCAATACGTATGCCGCTGTAATTGATTTACCGACAAGTGAGATCACATCGCCTTTTTCAAGACCCATTAATTTGATAAATCTATCTGAAATTCTAACCCTATATTTGCCTATATCCCGTGGCAGTGCTTCAACCACCTTTAGCTTAAATTCATTCAATTTCTTTTAATAAACCATCGGGTCTTAAATATTTAATCTTATTTTAAAAAACACGCGTTTTGGAACGTATATATTCAGCTATCTTTATGGCTTTTAACGTTTCAGTAACATCATGCGCCCTAATAACGTCTGCGCCGTTTAACACAGAAATTGCGGTTGCTGCTAATGACCCGGCCAGCCTTTTGTTTGGGTCTTCCTCCTGTGTTAAGGCTCCGATAAACGATTTTCTCGAAACGCCGATCAAAATTGGGGTTTTCAGTTCTTTTTTGATTTTTCCAATATTTGCAATAACTGTTGCATCCCAATCATAATATTGAAGCTGGGAGTTTCTAAAAAACCCAATGGCGGGATCAACAACAATCTTGTCTAGTTCTATGCCCGAATCAAGGGCCTTTTTTAAAGATATGTTTAGTGAATTAATTACAAATCCTACCGGATCATATATATCCTTTGGATTGCCAGCAGCGCATAAAATTAGCGATGCACCATAATCCTTGATAATTTTTGCAGCCTTGCTGTCTGATAAGCCACTTACATCGTTTATGATGCTTGCACCTAACCTTAATGCTTCTTTCATTATATTGCTCCTTTGTGTGTCTATAGAAATTTCTGTGCGCACATTCATGTCCTTAATTTTATCAAGGGCCCATCTGATTCTACTTAATTCTGTATCCTCATTAACAAAGGTTCTTTTATAGGGTGCGGTACTCATTCCTCCTAAATCTATAATATCTGCCCCTTCATTTATACTGGACATTACTTTTTCTTCAAGTGTTTTTTTATCTGTAATTATCGATCCTTTAAAAAATGACTCTGGACTTAAATTTATAACTGAAATTAGCTTAACTCTCTCCCTTAAACCAACTTTTACTTTTCCAAGGTAGGAGGCGTTCATCTTATAGATTCTGATCTTCTTTCGTCCCTTGATCTTACTTTAACTATGCCCATATGAACTGCGCAAGATATACAATAATATTTGGTTGCAACGGTATATGGAATTACTGCGCCCTTTGCTTGTAGTTCTTTTGCCAGTGCTGAATCCACTAGCGGTACTCTTACAGTGACTTTCTTTGCCTTATCGCGCGGTACTCGCGCACCGCAAGAAGTACACGTAACATATTCACTTCTACCCTTTGAACCTTTACTCCTTCCCCTGCTTTTTCTTTTCTTTGGCAACGCCATAACTTTTTAAAATGCCCTTTTTTTAACCCTTTCGCATACTATATTACTTTCTTTCATCTAAGCCTGAATATAATTTTGATTGATTATCACTCTTCAATATGTGTTTATCTTCTAAAAGCACATCTTTAATTTTTTTGGCCTTTACAGGACCTATAATTTTAGCCAAGTCAGATAAATTTGCGTTAAATACATTTAAAGGCGAACCAAATTTTACAATCATTCTTTCAGCCAGCTTGGGTCCAATTCCAGGCAAAGAGGCAAGAAGGTTTATTTGTTCGTCGTTTGTTTTCACAGGTTTTTGGCCGCTAATAATTCTTGGTTTGCCCTCCTTCTTTGAATTAAAAACAAGCCTTTCGATAAAAATTGCACTATCTTCTACTGTAGGGACAAATACCGTTTTTACACTATATTTTAATATTAAGCTTGATAATGCACCATAATAAACTTTAGAATTGTTTAGCATCTGAGATATAAGAGATGTATCACCCTCAATTAAAATTATAGGTGTTTTATAGTTAGCGTTTAATTCATCTGCCTGCCTGAACAGTCGACCATCAAAAAGAGAAGAAATAAAATCATGAATTGTTTTTCGTTCAACAGCTATTTCTGAAGAAATTACATAATCTCCGACGATAAGTTGTCTAAAGATTACTTTTATGCCCAATTCCTTAAGAATCTTCGGTAACTCAGATGCTTGTTCTCTATAATCCACTATGATCTCAGGTGTGACCAATATGCATCGTCTTTTTAAATATGTGGTCAATAATATTGTTTTCTTAATATTAACAGTATTAAACATTCTATGGTTTTCCTTTTTATATAATATATAAATTCAAAAGACCAACGCCTTTTTACCAAAAATCATACATTAGTCTTGATGTAAAATTGTATATATTTTTTGTAGTGTTTCAGTGGGTACCAGCTTTTTCCAGCTTACTAAATATGTTCTTATTTCTTCCATTGTATTTGGATAAATATTAACCAACTCAATTGCAATATCTTCGTCTAATGATGCCTCGTTAACAAGCTTGTTAACAAAATCTTTGGCTTTTTCCGGAGTCAATTTAGAAAACGTGTTTAAATATTCTAAAGTTCTTCTTTGCAAATCGTCAAGTTCTTCTGAATTTTTTGATAAAAGTTCTTTTGCTTCATGCATGGTTATCTTTGTCACTTTATTAATTTTAGTCAATTAAAATCAGCCCTTAAATGGCATTATATGCTCATATCTTGTGTAAATATTCTTTTCTTTATTTCCTATCATAACACCCACGTAGATAGACCTTTTACCAACTTCCTTTATAACACCCACTTTACCATGAAATCTTCGATGTGGCATTCCCCTGTGCTGCGCCGGGTCTATTTTTATAACTACTTTATCCCCTGTTTTGTATTCATTTAACAAATAAGATAACCCTCTTTTACCTTCAGAACTTAAGAGCTGTCTGGTTTTTCTCCTATACCCTTTATAATGTGGCATATAAACTCGCATATAAATGCCCACATCTTAAGCTTTTCTATTATCTTTGCACATTCATTTGATTCGTTGTTTGCGATTTTAAACTAAGTTTTTAAGCGATTCGTCTTCCTTTATTATTTTAATTACTGTGTTTTTATCTACGGCCAAGCTTATTTTTTTAGATCGTCCATACCTGCCTCTGTTGATCAATGAAGCGTTTATTAACCCCAGTGTATCTAATTCGCTAATTATGGCACTGATGCGCCTCTGCGTTAATGGTTGTATACCTAGCTCTTTGCATGTTTTAAGATATTTAATATAAATATGCCCAGTATTTTCTCCTTCATTAAGCGAAGCAACTGTCAACATAACAAGTTTTTCATGTATTGGCAATGACGATATTGCTTCATTAACTTTATCTCGCTCCATATTTTCTGAAGCTTCTTTCACGTGTCTTACTTCTATCTTTTCCGCATTTTCGCGTTCTGCTAATTCTGCCGCCACTCTTAACATGTCTACTGCTCTTCTAGCATCTCCGTGCTCTCCTCCTGTATATGCTGCTATTAAATTTATTACATCATCGGTTATTGCGTTTTCAACAAACGCAATGTTCGCTCTCTCTTTTAATATATCCTTTAATTCGTTAACACTATATGGCGGGAAAAATACCTCTTCGTCATGCAAACTGCTAGTAACTCTTGATTCTAAATACTCCCTGAATTTAATATCGTTAGATATACCGATTATTGAAACAAAACTATCTGAATTCGCATAGCTTCCATATCTTGTTAATTCATATAATAGATCATTACCGGCGTCCCTTTTTAATGGTGTATTTACTAAAAAATCAATTTCGTCCAATACTAATAAAAGTTTAATTCCATTGTCTTTTAGATATTCAAATATTCTTTTTTGCACTTCACTGACTGATAATCCTGTAAATGGTATTTTAATTTCTAGCGATGTTGCAATTTCTGATAATACTCTATAAATAGTTCCGCTTATTCTTGAATTAACATAACATATAACAATTTTACTGTCTTTCTTTCTTTTTTCTAAATTATTGATTACGCTTTTTGTAACCATTGTTTTTCCTGTGCCTGTTTTACCATAGATAAATAAGTTTGATGGTTTAGTTTTATTTATTATTGGGGCCACAATTTGAGCTATTTTTTGAAGTTGTTCAGTGCGGTGAGGTATATTATCTGGTATATAATCTAATTTTAAAACTTCTCCATTTTTTATTAATCTAGGTCCCTTAATTGCGTTCTCAAATATCTTATTTATTATATCAGAACTATCCATCTCCTACCCCATCATTTCCACTGCAACTTGTTAATTATTAAACATAATTATTATATAAGAAAATATAAAATATAAAATATAAAATATAAGAGTAAAAGTCAATTAAAATTTACTTTGATTTATAATATTAAAAAATTCTCTAATTGATCCAAAGGAAAATTACGGGTAGGGAAGCTAAAACCATAACAATAACCTACTGTTTGATTCAATAATTTTATCTTAATAACATATATCGTCATGAAAAACTATAGTTTTTTAAAGTATACAATAAATATTATTCGATATAATTTTTAAAATAAATATATTTGGGAGTGAAACCACTACAGTATTATCAATATCTCAAAGTAACTTAAAAACGTCTAATTCTATGAATTAAACGGTTACTGCCTGAATGCCTGAGCCTTCTTATTTAAGTGTCGAAAGCTTTACAATGATTCAATATTTAATTCACTAGGCTAAAATTTCATTATTAGTAATAACAACCATTACTTTGATATCGTTAAGAAAAATATATGTTAATTAACCCCAAATTAACCCCCATATTTCCACTGGAGCCATTGCAGAGCTAATTAACAGCAAATTAACCCCAAATTAACCCCCATATTTCCACTGGAGCCATTGCAGCTTAATGTAACATATAACCAGTGTTAATCAAAAAGACGCCAGTCAAACAGAGTATATGCGGTATTTGATAACAAGTTAACAATTTTTGCTGTTAATGGTTTTTATGTGCTGTTTGTTAACATATCGCAGGGTTTGCAACGCAAGGCGATTAAATTAGAATTTGAGGATAATGGTGGGGCTAAATACTTTTTTAAGCTAGAGGGAAGTATTTCAAGGGATAAGATAATAAGACTTCTTGATATGTATGAAATCATCTCTGAATCCGAAAGCAAAAAAATCTCTGAATCCGAAGATAACTCAATAGTCAAAAGAATTGAGAAAATTGTTAATGAATTTTCAACTAAAAAATTTTCATCTAAGAGTATTTTGGAGGCTTATGAAGATAAGTACAATGAAAGCATCAAGCTTAGTATCATATCCACGTATTTAAGGAGACTTTCGGATAGGGGGCAGCTCTCCAGAGAAAAAAAAGGAAAAGAGTGGATTTATTATCACCCAGATCTGTTAAAGATATTAAACAAAAAGATCACACACAAGAAATGAAATAGCCAAAAACATTAGGCACTAAAATTATTAAGGGCGTGTTTAAAACATAATTAGTTATGTTAAAAAATTATAAGTCTGATAAATACAGTTCACTCAAGTTAGTAAGTAAATTAGAAGAACTTTACAAGATAAGAATACAAATAACAAATAACGTAAAAGGATTTATATTTAAAGAGTTTGGAATAAATGAACCGAAACAGGGGGATATAATAGACGCAGAAGCTTGGCTAGGATCTTTAATGGTAAAAGAGGGGCATGCTAAAATAATGACAGATGAATTTGAAAACGAAGTCTTTAATTCCTTGAACAGGGAAAAGTTGATAGGCCCATACCAATTAAGTGGCATTAAACCTGACTTTTATATAAAACTCAAAATATTACTGTCTAATGGAGAAAAAACAGAAGCAAATAAAATTCGCATCTATGCCATGGATCTAGTTACTTTAAGGATGAATAAAATAGTCCAATTAGCATTGCAGGGAGCACAATATGAGAAGCTATCAAATCTTTTAACCCCTGAAGAATCAATCCTCTTTCAGGAAATAAGGGAGAGTATGGAATATTGGAAAACAAGGATGCTTGGTGAGCTTTAATGGTATATTCTGAATCCAAACTGTATGATCAATTTGAGTTTTTCTTGAAAAGCTACAGAGCGCAAGATGGCAAATTAAAATATCGAGAACAGATTTCAAGGCTTGCATCTGAACAAAAACGATCTATTTTAATAAACTACCAAGATATAATTAGATTTGATCCTGAGCTGGCGGTTTCGCTTGCAGAATTCCCAACGCAGGCAATAGAAGAGTGCACAAAGGCCGCATTGGAAACGATAAAGATCGAAAACCTTGATTATGCTCTGTCAATTGAAAGGGAATTCAAGGTAAGAATACATGGGCTTCCTGAAAGATTAAACCTGAGGAACATAACTTCAAAATATATTGATAAAATGATTTCATTGGGAGGAATGGTTGTAAGAACTTCGGAAATAATGCCATTATTAAAAGTAGCAGCCTTTGTATGTCCAAGCGGGCATGTAACCCACATTATTCAAAAAGGCACCCTATTAAAAACTCCATCTAAGTGTTCTCAGTGTAATGAAACAAGAAATTTTGAATTGGATCGTTCAAGAAGCGTTTTTACAGATTATCAAATTTTGCGAATTCAGGAACTGCCAGAAGAACTTCCCCCCGGCCAATTACCACAATACATAGATATAGAAATTGATGGGGACATTGTAAATGTAGCTAGACCCGGTGATAGAATTATTGTGACAGGTATTATAAGGGCAGAGGCTGAGAGGAATAAAAAGCCGTTTCAATCAAGCCTTTTTAAGATAAAATTGGAGGGGCTGTATATTGAGGAACTGAGTAGATCCAACGAAAGAATTGAAATAACCACAGAAGACGAAGAAAAAATTAAAGAGTTGGCCAGGACCCCAGATATTTATGGGAATTTGATATTTTCACTTGCCCCCGGTATTTACGGTCATAATGAAATCAAAGAAGCATTGCTTTTAATGGCCGTTGGCTCTCCTCAGGTTTCACTTCCGGACGGTCAAGCTTTAAGGGGAGACATTAATGTTTTACTTGTTGGTGATCCGGGCACAGCAAAATCTGAGCTATTAAAATACGTTTCTCGCCTTGCGCCAAGGGCATTGTATACGAGTGGTAGGGGGTCAACCGCCGCAGGTTTAACTGCAGCAGTGGTTAAGGAAGCAAACGGCATGATGATGTTGGAGGCTGGAGCAGTAGTGCTTGCTGACCAGGGCATAGCCTGTATAGACGAATTTGATAAAATGAAACCTGAAGACAGGAGTGTTCTGCATGAGGTAATGGAACAACAAACTGTAAGTGTAGCAAAAGGGGGAATTGTAGCAACGCTTAACGCAAGGACTTCCATAGTTGCTGCAGCAAATCCGTTGCTTGGGAAATATAATACATTCAAAAACCTTTACGAAAATATAAACCTTCCAATACCTCTTTTAAACAGATTTGATTTGATATTTATAGTTAGAGATTTACCAAATAGGGAATCTGATGAGAAGTTAGCGGAACACATACTTGAGATACGAAAGAAAAGTAATTATGCATACTATCCTCCAATAGAATTTAGCTTGCTAAGGAAATATTTGGAATACGCTAAAAGGGTAAACCCCAAGCTCTCAGAAGAAGCTTCGGAAAAGATAAAAGCCTTCTATTTGGAAATGAGGGGGGTTAGCCAAGAGGATACAATAGCCATTACTGCAAGGCAGCTTGAAACACTTATCAGGCTTACGTTAGCTAGAGCAAGGTTACTGCTTAAAGAAAATGCAGATGCAGAAGACGCAACTAGGGCAATAGAATTGGTAAAATCGATGCTTGAAACGGTGGGAGTTGATGTAAGAACTAAAAAAATTGATATTGGTGGCATATTGCAGGGAAAACCAGCAAGCGAAAGATCACAATTACAGATAGCGCTGGAAACTTTTACAAAACTATGTGGACCAAAAAATGAGCCAGTTGACGAACGAACGGTAATTGATGAATTAGTTAAAACCGGAAAATTCACTAACGAAGATGCTGTAAGAATCATAACAATAATGTTGAGAAACGGCCAGATATATGAAAAGGCATGGGGAAAGTACAGTCTTGTATAAATTGAAATCGCATTTACTGTCATTAAAAAGCCCATTAAAATTTAATAATGGACAAAAAGAATATATGAGTATAAATGAAATTCAGTGATTTAATAACGAAACTTTCCAATGAAATTATGCCCAATTTTGATAATGAAATTGATATTAGATTGGCACAGTTCCAAGATGATGTTTTATCTGAGAAAGTCAAATACAGCCTTATTAACGGCAAAAGAATAAGGCCGCTAATAACAATTTTGGTGAACCGAGGTTTAGGAGCCAATAAGGACCCCGTTGATGCCGCAATAGCAATAGAACTAATGCACTCATTATCACTGATACATGATGATGTAATTGATAGAGAAATTACAAGAAGGGGGAGCGCCCCCTTTTATATAAAATATGGATTTGAAAACACACTCCTTATAGCCGATTATATATTTGGCATAATTATAAAAATAATAAGCAAATATAATAAGCCAGAAATCTTAAGAACTTTGTCATATGCAAGCGTTGAAATGAGCCGTGGGGAAGCCAGAGAACTGTATTTAACTAACAACCCAAGAAAAATAGATCTAAATGAATACCTGCAAATCATTAGTGAGAAGACCGCATCCTTGTTTGCTGCATCAGCAAAAATTGGAGCATTATTATCAAAGAAACCAGAACTAAAAAACGATATGGAAGATTTAGGAAAAAACTTTGGAATTATTTATCAAATTAAGGATGACTTAAAAGATGTTGAAAACGGCAGAACAGAAATTATCAAGTTCTTACAAACAGATCCAAGTAAGCTGACATATTTGATAAGCTCCTTTGAACAAGCGGCAGAAAGAGAAATTGGTCGCATAATAAATAAAGAGGCTCAAACTCTTTTAACCGAACTGCTCACTACCCTTAAGGAATATTAAAATGGAAGCTTTTGAAATTGAATTTTATGGTCACAAAAACATAAGGGCCTTGCATAAAACCACTTTGGAAATTACAAAGGAAGAACATTTAACACTGAAGGG
>JBMFVR010000038.1:0-10123 GCA_049965895.1 Nitrososphaeria archaeon
CGCTTTATGCTAACCCTTTTTTGCAGAAATTTCCATGTTACTTAGATTTGACCTTTAAACACAAATTCAAGCTGAGCTATGTTTTAACCATCAATCTGATTTATCATGCAGCATAATTTTCCCATTTTAACCGGTATCTACTCCTATTGTATGCCAATGCTAAGATATAGGCAATGTTAATTAGCTTTTTTATTTTTTATTTCCACCGCATTGGAAGATATTAGGAAGATCATGTTCCTGTTCCTTGTATCGGCCCTTTCCCAGTTTCCCCTATCGTTAATAAGGTTTGTTGCACCCATTTATGCGTTGCAGCTTGGTGCTGGCACTGTCGTGTTTGGCCTTATGGGGGCATCGTACGGCGCAGTTTACCTTGTTCTGGCTTCATTTTTCGGCAGATATACGGGCCGATTTGGGTACAGAAAGATGGTAGCTGCCGGGCTGTCACTCTATGCACTGGTGATTGCCATTTACCCCCTAGTCAGGAACCCATACTATCTGATTTTTATAAGAAGTGGAGAAGCAGTGGGCATGTCACTTGTATGGCCATCCATAGAGGCGTTCTCCAAAATCGTGAATAACATAAATAGGTCTATAATGGTTTACACACTTTCCTGAAGCATGGCATCTTCAGTTGCACCATATGCAGGGGCCCAGCTCATGAGCTCACTCTGGCTTGCCATACTAGTCTCATTTATGTTTTCAGTTGTGGGAGCTGTTATCTCACTTGCCATGCCCAACTTCGGGCCTAGAACGGAAAAGCCCGGAATCATGAACACGCTGTCTGAAATTGTGCTTACAATCTTTGCATTTGGGTTCAATACTGCAGTTGTTTCCTCGTTTTATCCGGCATTTGGCAAGGAAATAATTTAGGTTGTTGATACCGGGGCGGTCTTAATAATTACGGACACGTTTATGGTAATTGCATTTGTTGTTTTAGGATTTATTTCTAATGAATCTGCAAAATTGACGACTGTGGGGCTTTTACTATAGCTATTCTTCCTACCCATCTTTATTTATTTCACTTTTACTGTGCAGATCATATCTCTTTCATTGGTATTTTTCGGGCAGGCGCTCATATACTTTAACGTTCTCCTGAGAATTGTTAGCTATTTTTCAGAAAACGTTGGCACGAAAACCGGAATATTTGAATCTTCCATAGGGGCAGGCTCAGTTTTAGGCCCACTTGTGGCAGGCATACCTACAGCTTTTGCACTGAGGTTTCCGTGGCTCCTGTGCTTTTCTGTTTACTTGCTGCTATTTTCCTTCTATGTCAGGCACAATTTATTGAAAAAATTATAAAGCTAGCACCAATTTCTAGGTTATGATGGAAGAATGGTTTGTAGAAACATCAACTATAATTATATTTGCACTTAGTGCAGTACTTGCCTTTTATTTGACAGCTAATCGCCGATCCATAAGCACTAGGTTCTGGAGCTCCGGCATGTGGATGTTTGCGCTGGGCGTGCTCCTGGAGGCGATCTTCGCTTTTGGAATTTACAACCAGTTACTGATAAAGCTGTACCTATTCGTGGTAGCTGTGCTGGTAGAACTGCTTGCAATGGGATCTATCAACCTTACCGGAAAGAGGGATCTAATAGTTACCTATTATGCATATTCTGTGGCATCAACTGTGGCCCTCGCGCTTTCCCTGGCATATTCAGATATAGGCAAAATCATCACGAATTATGTTGTCTACGGGCCACTTCCAATGCCGGTGGTCATAACGTCATCAATTGTAACGTTCCCTGCGGCGGTCATACTGATGGCAATAGCCGGAATCTCTTACCATAAAAATCACAGCTACAAAATGTTGTCAATAATAGCTGGGACTCTGATAGTAAGCGTAGCCGGAACGCTGTACATTGCGCAGTTTCCAGCATTTCTCTACTATGCAGAGTTCGTTGGTGTACTGTTTCTCTGGCTTGGATTTTTCGATTTCAGGAAACCTTCTTCACATAATTAACGTAAAAAAATATGGCAAGGTAAAGCGCAACCAGGGAACCTCCTATGGCAGTTACATATGAGGCATAGAGCGCCATGGTTGAGTTATTAAGAAACTGAGTATATTCTGCAGCAGTGCCAAAAAGATGGGGGTACTGAATCACGCCGAACATGTCAATTGAAACAAAGAGCCATATCCCCATTATGTATTTTGAAATGGATCTTCCTGAAAAATATGTGACAAACCCGGCAGCTGCAACTATCAACGATATTGCAAGCGCATAATAGTTCGAAGCAAGTGCTGGTGCAAAGTATGACAGGTATTTCTCTGAAACTACTATTATTATGATATATGCCAGCACAGCTGAAATCAGAGGCACAATTCTGCCACCCTCACTTACATTGAACTGCACATATGATACGGAAAGTGCCATGAGCGCGATGGATATGAAGTAAGCCACATTGAACGGATTGAACATGGCCGTCAAAGCATTTATGGAAGCTTTTGAAAGACTAACACCTATCCCTGAAATGGCTGAACTAAATATTGTCACGACCAGAAATGCTACAATTACTGTCATAACTATGTACAACTCTCTGTAAATCAGGTCCATCCTTTTATCTGAATGCGCTTCACTGTACATTATGAAGGCGTTTCTCAAAATGAAGAACAGTCCAGCTGCCATTCCAAGAGCTATGTACATTGTTCCCACCAGTGATAGGGCAGATGGGTAGGTTGCCTCTGTATTTACCGCATAGAATATGGCAAACGTTCCTATTGGACCCCATAATGGAGTGATGAAGTTCTTTATCCTCGGATAGTACTGCCTGTTTATCAGAAATATGAATGATGAACCAACCTCCGAAATAAAAAGGGTCAAAAACGCTGCCAGCACAGTGTAGTTTATTATGTACTGTACATCAATCATTTTTTATCTCATCCTCCACAGGCCTTGACCTGAAATGGTTTCTAAGGTAAATGATAGTAAAGGGAACTATTATAAAGTAAAATGCTATTATGGCAATCATTATGGGAAATATCGATGGAGAGGCATTGCCAGCCTGTGAGACAAGCATGACACCGTAAATTATCCATGGCTGCCGCCCAAGCTCCTCCATTATCCAGCCTAATTCCATAAGAATAAAGGTCAGCACGGAAAAGAGAACAGCAAGCCACTTAAACAATCCGCTTTCCCATATGTCTATTCTGGATATCAATCTAGCAACTGAAGGTATGCTTTGCCTGTATTTCCCAAGCACAAGCAGAACATCCGTAACCAAAATATATATTCCCACAAGGAAACCCAGCAGAACCATAAAGTCAAACATATCATGAACTATGAGTGGAGGCCAAGTGTATGCTGGGAACTGGCTTAATCCAGGCACAATACCGTTAGGCGATCCAGTAGCAAGAATGCTCTGCAAATTAGGTATTGCTATGTAGTCAATCCATTTACCGTTAACGAAAAACCCGAACAGCATTTCAGCTGCATGTGATGTTGAAACAAGGTCGCCTTCAAATGCTGCGTACTTTTCCGGCTGGACATAGTACAGCATTTCTATACTGTAGATCCCCGTATATATGACAAAGGCAGCGAACACCGAACTTATGGCAAGCAGCAGCTTTGTTGCCTTTCTATAATAGTTTCTTGCTTCGCCAGAAGACCTGTGCTGCCTGTAAAAGAAATAGCCCATGACCATCATAAGGCCCGCAAGCACTGTGCCCCCAACTGCGTGCACATCTTCATAAAATGCAGAGGGCGGGAAGAGGGCCGCAATCGGGTTTACACCAGCTATTATGCCGGATTGCAAGTATTCAGAAATATTAAAGCCTGCTGGAGTGTTCATAAATGAATTGAGCAGTGTTATCAGGATTCCAGAACCCACAGAACCAAGTATGACGGGAATTATGAGCATAAAATGGTAATAGCTGCTCTTTATTTTATTCCAAGAATAAACGTAAGTTGAAAGAAAAATAGCCTCAGTAAAGAATGCAAATACCTCTATATAAAGGGGTAGTATGTCTACAGCTCCAACCAGAGCCATAAATTTGGGCCACAACAGCAGGAGTTCAAGAGCAACAACAGTTCCAGACGCTGTGCCTATCGCAAAAAACACCAGAAGCGCTGTTGCCAACCTTCTGGCCAGAACCGCATAATATTTGTCCCTGTACCTGATTCCTATAAATTCTGCTGCACCTATCACTATTGGTAATGATATACCGAATGACACGAGAAAAATGTGCACTGCAAGTGAAAACCCCATTGTTATGCGGTCAAACAGTATTGCATTGATCATGCCTACGATTACATTATATCTTTATTAAATCTTTTTACAAATTATCCGTTATTTTTTAGTAAATAATATTATAATTTTTTATTTAATTGTAATTTCAATAATTGAAATATTAATAATGTTCTACATATGATCAATAAATTGGTTCAATTTTTATAAGGCTTTGAGTGCCTAAAAGCCTCAAGTCAGGGCTATGCACACAAGATCGTTTTATAAGCATGTATAAATATCAATGTGCTACGCCACCAATTCGGAGCCATTAACATCATGGTCTGATCACTTAATTGCTGCAATAAACAAAACAAGATTTATTTATCAAGTTCTCAATGGCCAACTATATTAAAATTTTATATATAAATTATTATTTATATATCGCCGTTCTATTACCCTCGTCATGAATCGCACAAGGTCATCTTTAAAAAGTGGTTCAGCAGGATTTCTTGACACCGTTTACAATTCGCTTGCAGGGCAGGCACCTGCATATAGCATTGCTTCTGGTGCAGCCTTCATAATGGGTTCAAGCTATGCGGCATCACCTCTTGCCATGCTTATAACAATGATGGCTGTCATGCCGGTTGTTTATGCTGTTTATACTCTGTCCAGGCGATATTTACATGCGGCCAGCTTTTACAAGTACACAGCAGAAGGCATTGGAAGGCCTGCAGGATTTCTGAACGGTGTTTTTTACACCGTATTTTACAGCTTGATTGGACTTGGTTCGGTAGCTGTGGCCTTTGCCTACCTTGGAGCTGAGGGCATTTACGCAATAAGTGGAATTCAGATTAATCCCATCTTGCTTTTCCTGCTGCCCATAATAGTAGCGCTACCAATTGCCTATTTCGGCATAAGGCCCAGCGTTAAGGTTGAGCTCTCACTAACAAGCTTTGAAATAGCTGTCCTTGCTCTGTTTTCCATTTTAAGCATAATTTATAACGTGGATCATATGTCTGTTCTGCCGTTCACGCTTCAGGGTACGTTCTCTTCTTCTCCCTCCGGGATACTTGCAGCGCTGAGCGGTGGTCTGGTATTTGGGATAACTTACTTTATGGGGTTTGAAGTTAGCACCCAGCTTTCAGAAGAGGCCAAGAACCCAAGGGCCACAGTTCCACGGGCAACAACCATTTCAACGTTAATGATGGGTACGCTTTACGTGCTGGTGATGTATGCGATGGTGCTTGACATGGGCATGTCACAGTCAGGAATTTCTAGTTTTGTAACTCAGGCCCAAGGACTTGGCCCCAATCCTGTATACACCCTTGTTGGGCAGTACCTTGGGCGGGTGGGAATGATCCTTTTTGCGGCCAGCATAATGCTCAGCGTGTTTGGAAGCTACCTTGCTACACTCAATGCCACAGCTAGGATGTTTTACGGCATGGCAAGGGATGGGATGTCACCTTCGTTCTTTTCACATGTAAATGCCAGACATGGATCTCCACACGTAGCACTAATTTTCAGCTCAGCCGTGGCGGTATTTGCTGCAGGTATAACCTATATTATAGCGTTTGCGTCTGGCTATAGTGGAATCCAGATGACTTACAATGCCATGGAATATTCATATGCGATAGACTCATTTTACTATGTCTTCAGCCTCATACTGATAGCGCTCTCTGCGTTCAGGATAGCGCCAAAAATGGGGAAGGCTGTGGTAATCGCTGGCGCGGCACTACTCAGCATAACCTTTTACTACTCGATAGTTTACCTGCCATATCTGTATATATTTCTGGGTTCTACTTTTCTTACAATTCTGGCATACCTCGCATTTTACAGAAACAAAAAACTTAATAATTAAAGAACAGTTTACAGCGATTTATTCTACATTGAACTGTGGCACAATCTATTTAACTTTGATAAATGAACATACCAAAAGTCCCAACACTCTGTTATCTCAGGCTACCTGACCGCTAGTACCCTTCCCCAAGGCCAGTTTTGAGGAAAGGTGTTTATACTAAAAGTATATCGTTTATCTGATATTGAACAATAATGGAGGTAATAAATGATGCATCGCAACGTTCAGCTTGCTATATTTTCCAGAGCGCTGATCAGTTTCGGCTATGGATTTTTGATGGTTATATTTCCGCTGTACCTTTACAGCAAAGGCTATTCTCTAGTGACAGTGGGGCTGATTCTCTTTGTGGCGATGATCATCAATGCGTTCCTTGCGTTCATGCTGGGAATGCTGGCTGATCACTATGGAAGGAAGTACATAATGTCCCTGCTGTTCGCAATTTTCGCGCTGGCCTCAGGACTGTTTATAGTGGTGAATAACGCTGCTGCACTTGCCGTACTTGCCGGATTTGCCGGATTCACTACGGGGTCCACGGGCGGTCCTATAGGTTCAGGGGGTCCAGTGGGTGGAATACAGACTGCCATAATAAGCGAGACCGTTGATAAAAAGGGGCTACCAAAGGTACTCGGCATAGCTTCGATCACTGAAATGTTGGCTGCCATGATCGGCGCTTATGCGATTACACTTGTTGAGTACATCCATATATACGTCTATAACCTGTTCTATATTGGATCGGTGATCGGCATTGCATCATTTGTGGCATCTCTCTTGATCAGAGACCTTAAGGTCAGGAGCAGGAAACTGCTTCCCTCAATTTCCTTTAAAAACATATTCAAGCTCAGCATACCCACAATACCATGCGGTCTTGGATCAGGGTTCATAATACCAATCCTTTCACTGTGGCTAAAATTAAGATTCAATGAACCAACCAGCGTTATAGGCGCAGTTTTTGGAACAATGAACATATTTGTGGTCATTTCAATGCTGTTGATGCCCAGAATTGCAGTGAGTTTTGGAAGGCTAAAGGTCATTGTTTATTCAAGAGTTGCCGCATCCCTTGCATTCATACTGATGGCCTTTTCCACGGTTTTCCCCCTGGCAGCATTCTTCATAATTGCCAGGGGAGCCTTTGCCATGGGCTCAATGCCCGTAAGGCAGTCCTTTGTCATGACAAATGTTCATGAAACAGAAAGGGCAACAACCAACGGCGCAACATCATTTAGCAGAAACGGCGCATCGTCATTTGGGCCAGTTATATCAGGTTTCCTGATGCCTGCTGATATTACATATATACCACTGTTTGGTGGCATAATAACAATGTTTGACCCGCTGCTTTATTATCTTATGTTCAAGGAACAGTGGAATGAAAGGTGAGCTCTATATGCTGTGGGTTAAATTATCCACGCGCCCGCCATCGATAACTATAACCTGCCCGGTCATGAACCTCGAATAGTCTGACCCAAGGTAAACCGCAAGCCTAGAAACGTCTTCTGGAGATCCGATGGCGTTGAGTTCACTGCGTGACCTGAATGATGATTCAAGCTGAGCTATTTCGTCCATGCTCTTGCCGCCTATGGTTAGGTCTGTTTCAGTCCATCCGGGAGCAATTGCGTTAACCCTTATGCCATACTTTCCTAATTCAAATGCAAGCCTCTTGGTGAGCATTATCAGTGAAGCCTTTGTGATTGCATAGAGCGTTGTTCCGTTTGCCGCGGTACCTATGCCTGCATTTGACGCTATGTTCACTATTGAACCGCCATTCTTCTTCATGTGGGGTAGCACTTCCAAGGTGGTGTAAATTGCACCAAGGAGATTCACCCGCCACATCCTTTCAAACGCAGATTCGTCAAACTCCTCAAAGCTCTGAAGCTTCCATATCCCCGCGTTGTTGATCAGAACGTCTATTCTGCCCATTTTTGAAATGATATCACTCACCATTTTCCTAACCTGTTCCCTGTCAGAAACATCAGCCCTGAAAATCTCAATCTCTGGATTGCCTTCCTTCAGAAACTCTGCCTGTTCTAATGAATTATTATAGTTTGCAGCAACCCTTGCGCCGTACCTGCTGAATTCGATTGCCATGGATTTGCCAAGTCCCCTTGAGGCGCCTGTTATGAGTACAACCTTTCCACGTAAATCCTCATATGCCATAGGTACAGTAGTACATGACCAAATTTAAGTGTTAATTAAAATGTATAGCCAAAGGTCTAATGAGCCCGCTAAAAGGGAAAACGTTATTAATGGTGTCTTGGTGAAATCTGTTTCATGTCCAATATATCAGGGTTGCACAGACTGAATGTAAAGCAGCGAAGGGAAGCTGTGGCTGCAAGGGCGAGCAGAGACGCCGACTGGAATTCGCTTGACACTGGCGGTTTGACCATGGATGTAGCTGACAGGATGATAGAGAACGTCATAGGTATAATATCCTATCCTGTTGGTGTTGCAACAAATTTTCTAGTTAATGGCAAGGACGTGCTTGTACCGATGTCCCTAGAGGAACCTTCGGTGGTGGCTGCCGCAAGCAAGGCCGCAAAGATAGCCAGGGCGGGTGGTGGGTTCCAGGCTGAAGCCGATGAGCCGGTGATGATAGGCACCGTCCAGCTGGTGGATGTCAAGGACGTGTATAGGGGCATTACAGCAATAATGGAATCCAGAAACGAAATTTTGAAGATGTCAAACGAAATGCTTCCTGAAATAATAAAGAGGGCTGGTGGTGTTTATGATTTTGAAGTAAAACCGCTGTACACTGAATCAGGCAACATGCTGGTCTTTTATTTTTATGTGCATGTGCTTGATGCCATGGGTGCAAACACCGTTGACACGGTTGCGGAGGGTATCGCACCGTTTCTGGCAGAAAAGAGCGGCGGGAAGTACCTGCTGAGGATACTTTCCAATTATGCCCTGAAGAGAATAGCCAGGGCAACTGCAAGATTCCCTGTAAGCGAACTAGGAGGCGAGGAGGCTGCCCAGGGCATCATACACGCCTACAACCTAGCAAGGGCTGACGTGTTCAGGGCAGTGACGCACAACAAGGGCATAATGAACGGCATAATAGCTGTTGCTAACACAATAAATAACGATACCAGAGCAATTGAAGCTGGAGCCCACGCCTATGCCGCTAGGAGTGGCAGATACATGCCACTTACAGATTACAGACTTGAGGGCAATTACGTTGTTGGCAGGATAGAGCTTCCACTCCAAGTGGCCACATTCGGGGGGTCCGTTGGAATAAATGCCGTTAACAAGGTAGCCCTGAACATAATGAACAATCCCGGTTCGAGGGAGCTGGCCGAAATAATGGCATCCGTTGGCCTTGCACAAAATTTCGCGGCAATGTACGCGCTTGTAACGGAAGGAATACAGAGTGGCCATATGAAGCTGCACGCAAAGAGCCTTGCAATTAGCGCTGGCGCAAATGTATCAGAGGTTGACGAGGTAGCAGGCAGAATGGTAAAGGAAAAGACCGTGAACTTTGATGCTGCAAGGAAAATACTGGAAGAGCTGAGAAAGGGAACAAAAAGCTAGTGTGGTATTTATTTTCAGTTGTTGATGCGCTGCACAGGTTGTACACTGCAGCCTCTCAATTATGCTCTGCCTCATCTGGCTTGATAGAACTTTGATGTCTCTTGTTTCAAAGCTGTCTTTGACCTGCACTTTTTTGTCCTTGTAGCTGACATCAAATATGCCCTCAGTATAGTTTGTGAATTATTTTGCTTTAACAAAAACCCTCTCGGTGTCCGCGCTAATGTGGTTCTTTAATACCTTCAATTACTTTAACAAATATGCCCGGTCCCTTTTTGCAATCACCAGATTTTTTGTTGACCACGTTACATGATTTTTGAGAACAGAACTGTGATAATCATTATAAGTGATGGTTTTATGATCAGTAAGATGCATAATTGACGATCTGCTGTTTGGCTTATAGATGCTGCCCTGCCCTACTGCAGAAGCCATTTCCAAAGTTGAATGAACTTCACCTTTTTACCGCTGTGCTCTATTTCAGCACCATAATCATGGGTTATTACAGTGAGGTCATTGCAGCTGAGTTCCTGGCTTGCCTTGAACAAGGAAACAATTTCCCTTTCCTTTATTTCATTTTCT
>JBMFVR010000039.1:0-9989 GCA_049965895.1 Nitrososphaeria archaeon
ATTCCTCCAGGTTTATTTTTATAAGTGGTTCTTTTGATTCCTTTGAGAAATCATTAATTTTAATTCTACTGTTCATTTTTACTCACCTCTTTCCATTTTTTACCATTAGGAACATGGGGTCCAGACCAGGGAATTTTCATATCGAGGTTAGATTTTACGTTTTTATCATATTTATTGCTGTACATTCCTCTTTGCATGGAAGGTTCAGAATTCCACATTACAGCATGGTATGTAAAATATTTACCTAAAAAGTGGGTTAACCTAGAGAAAGGCACATAAATCAGGAAACAGCATAACAGGATCAATTGAATTGAAGTGGCTGGATAAAATGCAACTGAAAATTTGGTAGGAAGAACATAACCCATGCCGCTGATCAAATATGCCATAAAGTTCCTTGCAATATTAAAGTAAGGATCATATGATAAAGCAAAAATGCCACTTATCATTACAGCAAGGGCAAATGCAAGGTTAAAACCATCAACTGGAGCCGAAATATCCCTAAGGTTGTTGTCAGAGTATCTAGCAATGACAAGGCCTATGCCACCTGCCGTTGCAGTGATAACTCCAATATACCCAAAAACCAGTGTTAGGTAAAATATAGCCTGAAACAAGGGCCCTAAAACTGCACCGGTTACCAAAAAAATCCCTCCTATAAAGAGAAACAGGAACCAACCCAGTATCATGTAAATGCCGCCGTGAAAGAGAAAACTCAAATACCAGTACTTTCTTTTATTCTCGTAAAGTCTTTTTATAAACAGCATCTCTTGAAAAAGCTCCCGGAGCTCTGAACCAATTTTAACTTCGAATTTACCCTTCCACCAGTCCACATGTTCCAGAAATGATCCACCGTGTTCGTGTTCTGCTTCACTAGGTACCGGATATAGCTCCCACCTTAAATGTGTTGGGGCTTTAGCATATTTTTTTACGTTTAGTGTGAGGGCTATAATAAAGAAAAAAAAGGAAGCGTATGAAAATACAGCTAATGAAAAAATCAGAGTTGTCATGAGATAATTTTATTTAAAATATTTTAAAATTTTGTTCCCTGTTTGTGAGGAATAATTTTTAGTTCGCTAAAAATCAATGGCATCAAGTACTTCACCATTTTTGTGGAATAACAGTTTTTTATACAGAGTATTAAATTTTAAACAAATGAGTTCAGAGCATAAAATGGATCAGAACGTTACAGAGGAAGATATGGATATGCTCGAGAAGCTTGAAAAGGGTCCATGGCCTAGTCATGTAACAGAACTCAAAAAAACCAAATATCCAATTGAATATTATGCATGGGGTGTTGCACACAAATATTCCCCATGGTACAGTGGATCTTTCAGGGTAAAGTATGTTTTTAGTGGCATACTGGCCAGGAGATCTAGGGATGGTAAGGTATCTGAGACTCATTTCAGAACTTATTCTCCGGCGGGAAGATTCCTTTCAACTTCTTACCTGAAGAAGCTTGTTGAAGTTGCTGACAATTATGGTATAGGGTTAATGGAATTTGGCGGTAACACAGGATCAATAGTGATAAACATACAGAGTGATAAGGCTGACCAGGCAATCGATGCAATAAGAAACATAATTGGCTCTGACGTGGGAGGTTCAGGCGATACATTCAGGGAATTCTATGCGTGCCCCGGTCCAGCCATATGCGAGTATGCCCTTTATGACACCCTGCAGGCAATGGATTATTTTAGAAGTCATCCACAGATATACAAGTACCTCAACACCCAGATGTTCCCCTATAAATTGAAGTTCAAGTTCAGTGGCTGCCCACTTGATTGTGCCACTGCAAATTCAAGGTCAGACTTTTCATTTGTTGGCACATGGGTGGGAGCCCCAGACGTTGATCAGGCAACGCTCAGGTACATGATAGAAAGTGGCAAGGTTAATCCAAAGGAGCTTGTTGAAGGTTGCCCTTCAGGTGCCATTACCTGGGATGAAGAAAAAAAGGAAGTAAAAATAGATGGGGCAAAGTGTTTAAAAGCAATGAACTGCATAAAGAAGGCATTTCCAGCCATAAAGCCGGGCAAGGAGAGAAAAATCGCGCTTCTTATAGGGTCTCATGCGCAAGCGCATTACGGGCCCAGACTCAGTTGGGGTGTAGCATTGCTTGATAACTATGAAGAGTCATTACCGTTTATACTTAAGACAATAGATGCTTATGTAGATAACGCTCCAAGAAGGCACAGGTTGGCTGATCTAATACTCAGAAAGGGTTACAGAATGATAGGTGATATAGCCCAGCAAACCCTTCCAGACAAGCCGAAGGCCACACCTTCTTCTCATTTAAGGTTAACAACGGGCGCCGTCCTTTCTGAAGATGAAAGGCAGGAGTACACTAATTGGGCAAAAAGCTTGGTTAATGAGGATGGGGGTGAATGATATGTCTCTGAGTTTTGTTCCAGATGCCTTGGACAGAGTTAACAAAAGGCTTCCAATGCCTTATTCAAGTCAGTTGCCAGATATATTAAAGAGAAACTATGGGAAATGGGTTGATAGAAAGTTTCATGAAAATGGAATAATAGAGCACATATCTGAAACTGGGGAAACTGTTTTCACAGTAAAAGTAGGTTTGCCCCCGAATTCAAGAATCAGCACTGACACACTGAAGAAAATTATCGAAATAGCCGATACATATGGAGTAAAAGTTGTAAGGGCAACAAGGGGAATGAACATAGAGTTCTTTGCAGGATCTCTTGAGAATGCACGCAAGATAGTTGAAGAAATGTCGAAGTACGGTTTCCCAGCAGGAGGATGGGGGAACTCTCTGTGGCACATAACCTCATGCACGGCATATCTTACATGCTCCACATTTGCCGTGGATGCGCCGTCTGTGACTAAAGTGCTATATGATAATTTTATGCCTTACTTTACTGGCAAGGAAAAACTTCCATCAAAGCTCATGATATTTGTGTCTGGTTGTACCAATGTTTGCGCTGGCACTCTGGCCGGTGATATAGTTGTAGTAGGCCACTGGGGGCAGGCACCTAAACCAGACCCAGAAAGGATCAAGTTCTGTCTTCCTACATCAGCAGAATCACTGAAAAAGGTTGTGCCCGATGTTGCAGCTGTATGCCCGGTAAACGCAATTAAGCTTTATGGCAAGCCTGACGGCTCAGTTGGGATAGAGGTGGATGAAAAGAGATGTATAGCATGTGGTAGATGCAAGAACGTATGTGATTATTTCGATTGGGACCCGGATAAGATAGGGGTAGCCATCTTTGTGGGTGGAAAGACAAGCAACACGGGCTCGGGACCTAGGCTTGGCTATAAAGTTGTACCGTGGATACCTGTCAATCCACCTGATTATAAAGAAATAGTGTCTGTAGTGAAGAAAATAGTAAGTATTTGGAAAGAAAATGCAAAGCAGGGAGAAAGGATAGGGGATACAATAGATAGAATAGGAATCGATTCTCTTGTGGAGCAGCTTGGTGTTCCAAAGACAAGACATAATTCATGCGTAGAAGTTAATTGGAACTTTGGAGTAAGGCAATTTATAAATTACATCTGATTTTTTAATTATGTAGCTACCTCTTTTAAAAATATTATTTTATGTTTTCTTGGAATAATTCTTATTTAATAATAAAAATTCTTTAAAATTCAGTGATAAATAAATGACTGTAAATTATCCAGGCGAATTTGAAGTTAATGGGAAAAAAGTGATAATTGATGAAGACGGATTTCTGCAGAACCCAGAAGTATGGGATGAAAAGGTCGCAGAATGGATGGCCATAAACATTGAAGGAGTAAAACAGATGACAGAAAGGCATTGGAAATTGGTAAAATACCTCAGACATTACTGGGAAACTTACGGTGTATGTCCGCCAGTTAAGATAATGCTAAAGGAAAGTGGCGAAACACTTGAAGGCATCTATGATCTATTTCCTGATGGTCCAGCTCATGGAGCCTGCAAGGTAGCTGGTGCACCAAAGCCAACAGGATGTGTCTGATGCCGTTAAATTGCGCGAAGTAAACAACGTTCCAAGGCTTATAATATCATCCTATAAGGGAAAGAACGGTAAAACAATTGCAACTTTAGCCATAGCATCAGCACTGATTAAAAAGGGGATAAACATTTCACTTTTCAAAGTGGGCCCCGATTTTATAGATCCCAGCTATCATGAAGCAATATCAGGCAAACCAGGCAGAAACTTGGATTATGTTCTGATGAAGGATAAAGTGTTAGAAAGGTATCACCAGTTTTCTACGGGTAAACAAATAGCAATAATTGAAGGGATGGGCGGCCTCTATGATAGCCCTGACGGAATTACAGAAGAGGGCAGCACGGCGCAGATGGCCAAGATTCTTAAATCACCAGTAATTATAGTTATAAATGGCGAAAGGGTAAACAGGACAGCTGGAGCCGTTCTAAGAGGTTTGAAGGAATACGATAAGGACATAAAGGTAAAGGGAGCTGTACTGACAAATGTGGTCCCTCAGCAGGTGGACAAATTATCAAAGATAGTTAAGGAGGAAGGGCTTGAACTGATTGGATATATAAGTAAAGACAGTGTTTTGGAAGAAACCATGAACTACAGGCATTTGGGATTGGAGCATGCCAGAGAGAAGGAACAAGGAGCAATTAAAAAAGCTTTCAGCGGGCAGCCAATAAGCATAGATACTGATGAGGTTATGAAAATAGCAAGAGAAAATGCAGAGGACCTGAGCATCAGGCCCAGCGTGGAAATAAATTTCAACAATTCGGGAATAAGCATCGGGATTGTCTCTGGAAGGGCATTTACCTTTTATTATCCTGAAACAATAGAAATTGCTACAAAGGTGGGGAAAATCAAGTTTCTGGACCCTGAAATCGACCAAAGTACTTCCGTGGACCTTATTTTGATAGGCGGTGGATTCCCTGAAATATATTCACGGGAGCTTGAGAAAAACAAGCCGTTCAGATCATCCATAAAAAAATTTATAGAAGAAGGTGGATACCTTTATGCAGAATGCGGCGGTCTTATGTACCTTACCGATTCGATAGTTTATAAGGGAAATGAATTTAAGATGGTAGGTGCTTTGGATGCGATAAGCATAATGATGGAAAAGCCTGTTGGCCACGGTTATGCAAGAGCAGTAACACTCAGGGATACAACATTGGCAGCCAGGGGAACAATGCTGCTCGGTCATGAATTTCATTATTCGAAAATTGTCCTGAGGTCAAATTATGACCTTGCGATAAGGTATGAAAAAGGCACCGGCGTAAATGGCATGGATGGTTTTACGGTCAATAATTCCTACGCGCACTTCATGCATATTCATCCTGTCACATACGATTATATAAGCGCCATTGCAAATAAGGTTATGCAAAAAAATTAAATGATTTTTTATTTTATGATTGTTCCTGTTTTTTCTCCTTTATAAGCGGGAATACCGGGATTGGTCCATTTTTGCCTGTTATCTCCCACCTGTCATTTATCACCGTTGCAGCTCCAACCCATATGGTGCACAACACATCTATAAAGCCCATATAACCGGCAGGTTTTAGACAATCTGGGAAAGCCCCCATGGCCGTAGTCATGGAAGATGTTAAAGTTGTCAAAGGTATTGCATAAAGTATGAAAGTTAACAGTAGAAAGAAGAGCGTGAGATTAAGGGCAAGGTGCATCCTGAAACTACCTATCCAATAAATAAGAGTCATTATTGTAAATGCAACTGCCATCATACCTACTAGGTGCGCAACCTCTATTGAATTAAATTTGAATACAAAAAGCCCAATGTGAGCTATAGAGAATGTCAGAAAGAAAGCGGAATATGTTGCAAATGCAGTTGCTCCGAAAGTGTTTCCGTTATTGTATTCCCAGTTAGCTGCTACCAGCAGGAAAAGTCCACCAAATAGAAGGGCTGGAGCAATCATCACAATGCTCTCTGACCAGGGGTAAACCCCCATCGCATACATTGAAAGGAAAAAGAGGCTGAACCCATATGCAAATATGCCTACAGCGGTTGGATCTCCTTTTTTCTTAACAACATTGATCATTGTTCAAAATTATGAAATTTAAAAAATTTATAAATATTATTCCATAAAAAATTGAAATATAAAAATTTTATGAAAAAAGGCATAAAACTCCAAAAATAATTTAATTTAACAAAACAAGTAAAAACTTAGTTCATTTTTTTGAATATTATTATATGGTATTAGATTGCGTATTTTTCTAATTTTAACAAAAAATCATCTTACGGCAACGATAAATCAGATATTAGTTATGCAAAATCAATTGGATCATAAGCCATCGCTTTTAAGCGATGGATCACCAATACGCTTTATGTTCTCAATCATGTAATGCTGAGCAAAAACGATAGAATTGTAGAAAGCATAAAGAAATGGCCGTAAAGAGGTCAAGGCGCTGAAGAACTACCTTGACGCGGTCACCTTGCTCACAATGATTTTCATTGAGGCAAAATGGAACTATATTCATGGAAAGCTCAATGTAGATTACAAGGTCAATAAATTGTAAGGCCAGAAAAGTGCAGAACACTAGAATAGCTAAATTGAAAACACTGTTGAGCAGGCGCCAAAACACATATAAAATTGGCAAGCACTAACATAGAAGTGTTCTTATTGTCAAATTAATAACAAAATCTCCCTAAAAGAGTATCTGCGTATTGGTAATCTGCAGGGATTCAGCAAGTTAAAGTCTGTATGGCCCTGAGTACAACTTTAATACTCCTTGATGATGATACTGTTGCCATGCCGAAGAGTATTCTGGGCGTGAGCCTCGTCGATGACGCGTTCAGCTTTCGGGTGTAGCTCACAATTATATTTACGGCATCGCGGATATCGTGCGCAATATTTATATTTCGGCGCCCATTAAATTTAATGAATATAATTGTATTTAGGAGAACCTGAAATTCAAGCAAAGAGGAAGATACTATCTGTGCTAATGGATGAAAGCAGGAAATCCGTGGATGCTGTAAGGCAACTTTCCCAGATGATGTTTAATGATTCAGGCAGGGAAGATTCACATTCAAAAATTGAGCAGATGCGCCTAGACATAAAGGGCAGCAGAAGGGCGCTGACGCGTGGGCTGGCCGAAATGGGTTCCATGATAATGAACAAAGAGGATATAATGAGAGCAGCATATGAAATAGAGGAATTGGTGGATCTAATAGACGGTACTGCATTTAGGGTAAAGCAGGTGGATATCAAATCTGTCAAGAAGGCAGGAATAGATGCGGACATTTCCCAGCTTCTGGATAAGCTTGTAGAAATAGTGATAAAAATGAACGAAATGGTCAGAGTGCTTCAGATGAATTCAGAAAAGGCTTCAGAGCTTCTTCCAGCTGTGGAGACTGCAGAAAACGAAATAGATCAGATATACAGGCAACTATTGCTAAACGTTTTTGAGAATGTCAACGACATAAAGTTTCTTATACTGATAAAGGATATACTGGAAAGGCTTGACAGAATAGCAGACCTCTGCCTATCTATAGCAGACAATATAGTTATAGTCTCTATAGGGCTCTGATCATGAAATACACTGGCTATCTGCTTGACAGGGCAATAATAATATGGGATATAGGCCAAGCTAATGATCTTTACAGAAATGGATTTTACGGAAAGCCCTTGGGAATAGTAAAACCAAAGGGGCAGTTTGATTCCCCGCTGGTGCTTGATTTTATAGAGGGCATGTACCTTTTGGAAAAGGGTTCAATTGAAATATACAGCAATGAAAGAATAATGAGTTCTAGTGAGCTTGGTAAAATATTTGCCGCAAAATATGACCGCTTTGTGGAAAAATATGCAGTTTACAGGGCCCTCAGAGATATGGGATTGGTGGTAATACCTGGAATGAAGTTTGGTGGTGATTTTGCAGTTTACAAGAAGGGACCAGGGCTGGAGCATGCGCCGTATATAGTTAACGTTGTAAAGGGAGGTCATCAGCTGGGAGCCACAGAACTGGTGCTTGCGGGGCGGCTTGCCAGGAGTGTTAGAAAAAGGTTCATAATTGCAGTGCCAGGAAAGCAACCTGCACTTTTGGGATTTGACTGGTGGAGACCATAAGCAATTTTGCTTATTAACAGGTCCGGTAATAGTTCAAGTATGGAAATCAATAAAATTAGGACAAAGCTCCTTGCAACTCTTGGTCCTGCTACTTCATCATACGATACAATCAAGTCAATGATCGAGGAGGGGGCTGACGCCTTTAGGATTAATTTCTCCCATGGAAGTCATGAAGAAGCTGGTGAACTGATAAATCTAACCAGAAGGGCAGAGTCTGATAAGGGCGTTTCAGTGCCAATTATAGCAGACCTTCAGGGTCCAACGGTCAGGCTGGAAGATTTTAAACAGTTTGATGTGGTTAAGGGCAGGAAATACGAGATATCTGAAAATGGGGAAATACCACTCAAATCCGATGCATTCTACCAGCTTGTGGAAGCAGGAGACACAGTGATAATAGATGGGGGAAGGCTCTGGGCAAAAGTTGAAAGTAAAAAAGGGAGTTCAGTCATTGTGTCGTTTATAATCGAAGGTACACTTGGGTCCAAGAAGACGGTAGCAATACAGGGAAAAGAGTATCCACTCAATTCCCCTACAGAGAAGGATCTAAACGACTTGGAATTTGCTTCTAAAGCTGGAATGGATGGTGTAGCAATGTCGTTTGTAAAGACTTCTAATGATATAGAAAAGCTCAGATCTGCAGTAAGGGATCTTGAGAGGGACATGTTCATAGTAGCTAAAATAGAAACGATTTCAGCCGTAAACAACATAACTAGCATAATAAGTGCAACGGACTATGTTTTGGTTGCTAGGGGAGACCTTGGATCCCACTTTCCAATGGTAAAAATTCCCGAGCTTCAGAGGAACATAATAAGGCATTCATTAAACTATGGTAAGCCAGCAATAGTTGCTACTCAGCTTCTAGACTCAATGATAAACAATCCATTACCCACAAGGGCTGAGATAACAGACGTTTTTATGGCAGTAAGCATGGGCGCGGATGCCCTAATGGTTAGCGGGGAAACGGCAGTTGGGAAATACCCTGTTGAAGTGATCAGCTGGCTCAGAGACATTGCAAGGGAAGCCGAGACATATTCTAGGGTAAAGCCTAAAGTTGAGGGGCTTGATGTTTATGATAAGTTCGCAGAAGGTGTAGCTAATCTTGGCGAACTTATAGGGGGTAAGCTTGTGGCAATGACAAGCACCGGGAAAACGCCTCAGAGACTTGCTAGGTTCAGGCCAAAATGTGATATAATAGCTATATGCCAGGATGCTGGCATTGTAAAAAAACTGAAATTAACTTGGGGGGTTAAGCCGGTGTTGATGGAGCAAGAAAAGAATGAAACAGCAACCATTGAAAAATTAAAGTCAATTTCGTTGATCGTATCTGGTGAAAAGGTTGTTATGACAAGAAGCCTCAAACAGGGGGTAACTGATGCCATAAGAATCATAGAAGTTTAGAAATACTTATCATATAGCATAGGTTTTTAAAGGAATATCTGTTCTGTTCAGTTATTGCTTTGAGGATCATAGGCATTGATGAAGCAGGTAGAGGCAGCGTGTTCGGGCCGTTAGTTATTGCTGGGGTCTCTATCGACAGCTCCTATGACCTGAAAGGGCTCGGTGTAAAAGACTCGAAGAAACTCTCGCCTGAAAAGAGGGAAACAATATTTGCTGAGCTAAAGGCTGTAAATGGCATTGAAATGGTAGTAAAGGAACTAAAACCATCATTAATTGACAAATACGTCATCAACGGCAAAAAGCACATGAAATTGAACTTTCTTGAGGCAAAATTCATGGCACTTATAATAAATTCACTTCCAGGCGAGCTGGTAATCGTTGACGCAGCAGATACAAGTGAAAGACTCTTTGCAAGCCAGATTTCATTCTTCCTAAAAAGGAGCGTGATCATGATAAGTTCCCATCATGCTGATGACATATATCCAGCAGTATCTGCAGCGAGCATAGTAGCGAAGGTGACACGGGATAGCAGGATAGCTAAAATACGAGTGCTTTATGGAAACATTGGCTCCGGATATCCCTCTGACCC
>JBMFVR010000040.1:0-9883 GCA_049965895.1 Nitrososphaeria archaeon
TGCCAGTATTATATTGTTTCCACTAACGTGAGAAAGTACAAAAACTATAAACGTAAGCCCTAAAATAGTAGGGATAAAAAGCAAAACCCTTCTAATAATATAATTCAAAAGATTCATAAAAAAATTACCTCAAAAAAATTGGAACTTCAGCTCTTAACCCACCAGTAGTACAGTGAGTCGCCGCCGCCTCCAAACATTGGATTTTCCTGATATCCTATGTTGTTATGATAGGCATGTATGTATGGTTTAATTATCCAGAATTGATTAGATTGAATTGTATAAACGTATAGGTACAAGTTAATACCTATCTGGTTTGCCTGTTGATAGTCTTGCGCTGCTAGAGTTGAATTGGATGTAGTATCGGCCTGTATTATCAGATTATTCATCCGCTGGAATAATGATGCCTCTGCTGGGTACCCAGACTGGTTCATCCACTGAACTGTCCAACCATAGCCTGCTGGATATGTTCCACCTTGCTCAAACATTGCGTTCAAGTAATCACTTGGATATGGGTAATCTGGAGCCCAGCCCATAGTGGCTGTAGCCATAGGGTTAATGCCTGGTGCCTGCTCGCCGATTTCAGTTAGCCATGCTTGGTATTCTGGAACTGCATTAATGTTGGGATCCATCTGGTGAAGCGCAGCAGCCCACATCTGCATTGCAGCATAGTCCACCGTATCTCCACTATTTACACTTAATGGTATGGTTACAGATACGTTGTATTCGCCGGATTCCTTCATAAGTTGGGTTGCATATGTCAGATTGTAAGTTGGAACGTTCTTTAACTGACTCATCGGAACATAATCTATCATTCCTTGTGGTATCATTCCTGCATACAGGGTACCAAAGTTAACCCCATAAATTGAATTACCAACTATTTCATCAATGTAGTTTGTATAATTGAATGCATAAGCAAATGCTTCCCTGACAAGAGGATTGGCAAAGTAAGTTGGTGGCACATTAAAGTTGGATCCGAAAACAGATTTCATAACTGTTGTTGATATATTCATGTTAAATGGATAGAAGAATATTGAAAGTGTGGGGAAAGAATACATTGTAGCTAGGCCACTGGCTACCTGCTGCTTTATTGAAGGCATGTAGTTTGAAGGTAATCCTAAAACAATGTCAGCCTGTCCACTTGTGAACAGATTGTACGCTGTTTCTGGATCTTTAACCCATTGAATCACTACAGTATCATTTGGTGCAGGTATGCCGGGGATAGATTTGAAACCGGGATTTGGTGTTAAAACTACAGATTGTCCTGGCACATAACTCTGTATTTGATAAGGACCTGAAGCTACAGGGTCTGTCTGCACTTTTGTGTTATAACTTCCCTCATTTGCCTGGTTCTGGTATGCGTAGAACCCTGCAGGTGTGAAAGTTATCCCAGCGCCCACGCTCTCCAGCCAAGCTGCGTTCAACACGCCACTTCCCAGTGGATCAGCAATGGCTGTAAAGAACAGTGAAGGCACTGTAGGTGAAACTAGATGGAATGTTACTGTATTTGTAGCATTATTGTAAGTTACAGCGTTCATAATTGCGTTGAAGTCAGCCGTATCATTTGGACCATTCATGATTGATACAAATGGAACCAGATTGGGAATCAGGTACTGTGCAAGAATCCAGTCGGCTGTTCCAGGATATCCGCCCTGGAACAGTAAAGCTCTAATTGTACTGTACCATACATCATATGCTGTGATTGGCTGACCATTTGAAAAGTTCAATCCACTTCTTATTGTAAAGGTATATGTTGTATAATTGTTTGTTATTCCACCGTTCTGGACGGTTGGTACTGATTGGGCAAGCATTGGTATAAACTGTGACACAGATGAACCATTGTAAACAAGTAATGTTCCCATTGTATTATCAATTACTTCTGCACCAACTGTTTCATAATCAATTTGTGGATCAAATGAATATGGACCTCCGGGAACATTTTCTGCAACATTTATAACGCTTGGATTGGGCACAGTTCCGCTGTATTTATATAGGGTAAATGTTTCAGTAGACGAGCTTACAGCTACCGTATGGACAACTGTATAAGAGTATGTTTGCATGCTTGAAGTGTTTTGAGTAGTTATAGTCAGACTTACAGGATATAAACCTGCCTGGCTATAAGATACGTTTACTGGATTTGTGATTGGTTCATAAGTAACATTATTGGCAGGTACAGTCTCAGTTATACCATTGCCAAAATTCCAGGTATAGCTGATTATTTGCATATCAGTGCCGGTAGGTGCTTCAAGATAACCGCCGTAGAAATACGCTGGTGTATTTACCGTTACAACTGGTTCCTGTGGATTAAGGGTTATATTCATTGCAATTGTGGGGATAGATATTAGAGGCGCTAATGAATTACTTATAACTGGAGTTACTTGTATCTGTTGCGTAGTATTAAACGTTGAAGATACTATTTTTCCTGAAACTGTTTCCGCTGCAGCTACTAAATACAACCCGGGATTTTGATATGCATGGTTTACACTGGTTGCGTTGTATGATTGTCCATCTCCAAAATATATTGTAGTTACGGCATTAGGAACAGTATTGTATACTGTAAATGTTATTGGAACTCCCTGTTGGGCAGTCAAAGAAGTTGATGCCATAGATATTTGGGCATAAGTAGTCTTGTGACGCGGGTAAAAAGATGCCCCAGCTGCTACACCTATAACTAGTATTATTACAATTATTACAACTGCGGCAATTCGTGAAATTGCTCTCCTATTTTCTTTAGTTAAGTACATCAACTTGCATAATTATCATTATTGTTTATAAACTTTTAGTTGCTCTTCCTTTGTTGCATAAATTTCTGATCCTTCTATTTCATTGCATCAAAGTTAACTAATGATCATCAGTATCTATATACCTACATTTTATTGAAGATAGGCCTCAGCAAACGAAGCTTAGCTGTCAAGTTCTTCAAGCTCTGCAATAAAGTTTCCATCCATATTGGGAAGATTTATCTTAAAAGATTAGAAATTTAGAATGTAGAAAAGAGTAAAATGACAAAAATTAACTCAGATTCAAATATAACAAACAAATAAAGCCTTAGACTATATTCCTTTGATGTTTAGCGCGGAATTTAAACCCTTGTATCTGTTTCTGATTGTTACTTCAGTTACGCCCGCAGCCTCCGCAATATCCTTTTGCGTTTTGTTTTCACCTTCGATCAAGCATGCTACATAAAGGGCAGCAGCTGCAAGACCCATGGGGTCTTTTCCGGCAGAAATTCCAGATTGCTCAGCCTTTTTTATGATTTCAAGTGCCCTCCTTGTTGTCTTTTCACTTAAACCGGCTCTGGTAGCTATCCTATTTATAGATTTTATGGGGTCAATTATTGGCATTTTTATGTCAAGCTCTTTCAGTATTAGCCTGTAACATCTGGCTATATCCTTTCTTTTCATGCTTGATATTGAAGATATATCCTTAAGGGTTCTTGGAACTTCTAATGATCTGCAAGCGGCATAAAGTGAAGCAGCAATTAAAGCACTTATACTCCTACCCCTGACAAGCCCCTTTTCAAGCGCCTTCCTGTATATATATGCTGCCTTTTCCACAATATTATCAGGAACGCTCAGCTTGTCAGCTAGCCTGTCAAGCTCATTAAATGCCTGTCTCATGTTTCTTTCGGCAGGTTCATGAACTTGGCTCCTGCTATCCCATATTCTGAGTCTGTCGTATGTTGCCTTATTTGATCCAGTTAGAATTTTACCAGCTGCATCCCTGTCAGACTGATCCATGACTGTTGAAAGCCCCATATCATGCATCGCTATAGAAATAGGTACTCCAGTACGACTTCTATCCTCTTTTTCATCTTTAGAAAAGGCTCTCCACTCAGGTTTCATATCTTCTACTTTTTCCTTTATTACAAACCCACAACTGGCACATATTACCTCCCCCGTATTAATGTCAAGCAATAATTCTTTTGAACCGCACCTTGGACATTTTTCTACATCTTCAAAATCCTGAGGTGTAGCCTTTTTAAAGGACATAATTATTGCCTCACCATAAATATTTAAATTACTAATATATAACTGTTTATATTATGTTCAAGACACAATCAACGTTAAAAATTTATTTTCAAGATGATCACAATTCTGAAAAATGATCGCGCAAGCTAAAACAGCAATTAATTTTATTCCAGTTTTACAATATGTTCCCGTATCATTGTGCCATATGAGTGCAAATGCTTTCATTTATGTTTGATCGGGCATCATGTAAAATCTAAATGATGAAATTAAATGTGAAAGGCAAGCAGGAAAGTAGGCACAGCCTAGAACCGCAGATAACGCATCGTTAGCTGGTCTCAGAACTTGCTAAATATTTACTATTTTGCAAGCTTGCGCTAAATGGGTACAATTAACCCCAATACCTTGATGTAACGATGCCATGTAGGCATTGATCATGCAATTAAAGCTTGAAGACAAAAAGAAGGATAGATTCAATTGCATAAAGCCAAAATAAATAAACTGGCTCAAAGCTTAAGGCGTCTCTTTCAAATGAATTATTGCCTGAATTGTTAAAGCCAATTTTGTTGATTGTAAGGTGATCAGATCATTGAAGTTAATGGCTGTATATAAGCCGGCTACATTTTTAATTTTAAATTTTTTACTTTAATTTAATCAAAAAATTTAAATTTCATTTAATATACCCCTATGTAATGCAAAAATTGCTTAAGATAGACGATAAGGATATAAAAATTCTTAGAGAACTGGTCAGCGATGCATCCCAGAGTGTTCCACACCTGAGCAAAAAGCTGAACATGGACCCTAGCGTGGTTTATAGCAGAATAAAAAGGATGATAAAGCTGGGTTATATAGAAGGATACACGGTTCAGGTTAATGATGAAATGCTCGGCTGGGAAGTTCTTGCCATAATAGGTATAAATGCAGAATCTAAAAAGCGAGACAGTGTATATGAGGCACTTTACCGAATGCCAGAAATAAGGCAGGTAAATGAAGTGACAGGAAGGTATGACTTTCTAGCATTCCTAAAGGCTAAAACAATAGAGGATCTGCATACTTTAATAACTGACAAAGTAGGAATCATAGATGGAGTGAATTACACTGAAACTTTTATTTCATTGAGGTCAAAAATAAAGCGCTTTGAGCTCCTAGCATGAATCCTGTAATCATTTTAGAATTTGAAACCAAAGAAAGCATGAAGTGTTTTGTAGATCAGAGAAAATTGAATGTTATCGAAACTGGAAATAATTTGGCCATTGTAGAAAGCGAGAACACGACCGACCTTGCCATCAAGCTGAGTACAGAAATAGGTCCAGTAAATGTGATGCTAGCTTTTAAATTTAAAAATTTAAAATCGATCTTTGAGGAATACCTTACATTATCAAGAATAAAATCACCTGCTGATTTTAGGGTCATTCCGTTGAGAATGGATGAGGAACAGATCGAGCTCTACTACGATCTAGTTGAAGAAGCTATCAATATATTACCTGGTTTAGAAATTTCAGAAGTTGAGCCTAGGGCTATATATAGCGTATTTATTGGTAAAAGCGTTTATCTTGAAATATGGAGCTCAAATGGCATAGGAGGAAACGCTTGTATCAGCAATGAAACAATAGGTATTTTGTTCACAGGATCAAGAGATTCTTTTAACATAACTATTAATGCAATTAGAAGCGGTTTTAGGGTAAAGCTATATCATCCATATATTAATGATGAAAACCTCAGGAAATCAATTTACCTAGTATGGAGACTGGCTAAAATTGGAAACATAACACTTGTGGTTTATAGGGAAAATGGATCACCAAGCATCGGAGGCCTTGCAGAATTGCTTTCAACACCAAATCAAATCAAATACATTATACTGCCGTGCAAAGCAGCAAACAAAATTAAGCCAGCAAAGTTATTTAAGACAATTGAACCTACCGGTATCACGCCTCTTTTGCTTGGATGCCTAGAAGAAGTTAAGGAGTTTGAACTGGAAGATATCAGTTCAAAGTTCAGCGACGAAATCTCTCTATCAGATGAAAACAACAATAAACCAGTTTGGAAAGAGATACAGGCAAATTCTAGCAATATGGGTCTGCACATAATGTTGGATAGTATAGTGGCAAATCTAAATTTGAACTGAAAAGCTGGGTTATACCACTAAATGCCTGAATATTACGGGCAATGACCTTACCCGCGCTGAGCAGCAGAACGCGCTTGTAGGCATCCGAATTTAAGCCTGTGGAGACACCAACGGCGGGGCACCACACGGGTGCTAGCCGTTAAATCAGGCATAATATATCATTTAATTAAGGCGTTTGTTTAAATTGATTCGCAAATAGGAAATAAAAATGTTAAAAGTTCATATACCATTAATCATTAATTAAAAGATATGGATGCTAATGAACTGCTCAAGTTCATAAAGGAAGTGAATGATGATCTTGACATGGAATGGAAACATGTGCAAGAGAGAATTGATCAAATTGGTCAGTTTGCAGAAAAAATAGCTGCTGACGCTTATACTAAGCATATTGAAAATGTAAAGTTGGAAATCAGAACCAAGGGTGAAGCAGCGATTCCGGAATTTAGAAAAGAAGGTGAGGTCACAAAAACAAAATACCTTAAACAAAAAGAAGAAATGGAAAAATTGTACGGACAAAATTGGGAGAAGGTTAAGATATCAATAAAATTGATGCTGGAGGAGTACTTTGAGAAAAAATAGGGTTTATTCAATAACGTGGGCTCGGGCAATTGCAGGAAGAATACCTACTAGGGAAGAACTGGTTTCCTATTTATCGCTACAGAATGAGAAAGAATTATTAGAAAAGGTCACCAGAAAGTTAGGAATAAAGCAGCAATATGATTCGCTGGATATGGAACTCAAGAATTATATAGGCACCACAGTAATTAATATGTCGCTGGTTTCTGATATGGCTGTGCCGCAACTCCGGTCACTGCACTTGCATAATTTACGATATGTTCTTGAAAAGAAGCTAGCCGGTTACAGTGTTTTTGAAAGGGGACACTTATATGCGTTTAATGGGGTTCCACTGCTTGAAACGCAAATAAAAAAGATTTTTGAATCTGAATCAATAGAAAGGGTAAGGACAGGTGAACCATGGATCGATGAGCTTTTTATGAGAATGAGAAGAATTGCCGGCGAACAGCAAGATGTGGGCCTTCTATCTCTATTTATTGAAAGGGAAAGAGTAATTTTTATTAATAAATTTAAGCAACTTGGTTCCCTGGCAAAATTTGAAGTTGATGCTTATAACTCAAAGCTAGCGATGATTATTGGAGACTCAAGGCCTGAGCTTTCAGATTCACTGTTCATAAGCGAAAAACCGAAGGTTAAAGGCGAAGCAGAAATCATATCAACATTGCAAAAAAAGTACAGCTTGCAGGTTGAATCCCTAGATCTGGACTCATTTATAGAAAGTGCCAGACATGAACTTGCAGTAAAAAATATGATAAGATTTGATGAATCAAACATTTATACGGTTATGCAGATGCTATTAAACTTTGAAAAAAACATATCTACAATAAATCAAAGCATTAAACAAAAAATAGGAAAAGAACTAACTTTAAAAATTATAGGTTAATTATGTTTATTCTGGCCTTGGAGCTTGTGGCTGCCCGCTACCTGATGGCCTACCGGCAGCTATTAGATCGTCTATTTTGATTATCATTGATGCTACTTCTGTCGCTGACTTTATCACCTGCTCTTTCACAACCTCGGGTTCAATTACATTGTTGGCTAACATGTCTTCAACTTTACCACTGACCATATTGATCCCTACCCATTTATTCCCATTCTGATGCCCCGATTGCAGCTCTGGCAAAACATCAAGCGGGTTCAACCCCGCGTTTTCTGCAAGAACAACAGGGATCATTTCAAGAGCATCCGCAAATGCATAAGCTGCAAGCTGCACCCTACCTTCGAGAGCACCGGCCCACTTTCTAAGCTGTGTCACAACTTCCATTTCTGCTGCTCCACCACCAGCGACAATTGATGGTTTTTCTATGACATCTTTAACAGTCATCAATGCATCATGTATTGACCTTTCTGCCTCATCCACTACACGCTGTGCTCCTCCCCTCACAAGTATTGTGACTGCCTTCGGATTCTTGCACCCCTCAATGAATACCCATTTGTCTTCCTCTACCTTTCTCTCTTCAACTACTTCAGCATATCCAAGATCGTCAGCAGACAGGTCATCAATGCTTGTAACGTTCCTGCCTCCTGTGGCTCTTGCAAGCTTATCCATATCGCTCATTTTGATCCTCCTCACAGCTAGTATTCCTTCCTTAGCCAAGTAATGCTGAGCCATGTCATCAATTCCCTTCTGACAAAGAACGACATTTGCACCCACCGATTTGATCTTTTCAACCATGTCCTTTAGAAGCTTTGTCTCTTCATCCAGGAAAGCCTTCATTTGCTCCGGATCAGTTATGTTTATCTTTGCATCAATTTCCGTTTTTTCAATTTCAAGCGGTGCATTTAGAAGTGCTATTTTTGCATTCTTTATAGTCTTTGGCATACCTGCATGCACAACTTCTTTATCAACAACTACCCCCTTAATTAGCATGGTATTCCTTATTGAAGCGCCGGGTTTCTTTTCAACCTTTATGTTATCAATGTCAACTTTGTAAGTTCCATCTTTCTTGTCAGCAACCTGCGTAACCGCATCGACTATTAGATCTGCTAGATATGATGCATCAGAGGATACTACCTTTGTTCCCATGGTAGTCATTGCGATCTTCTTTAAAGTTGCCTTGTCCATTGCACTTGCCTTATCAGCTATTTTTCTAAGCACGTTGACCGCTTCTGTGGAAGCCTTCATGTAACCATCGATAATTATTGTGGGGTGTATTCCTTTCTGAATAAGTTCTTCTGCCTTTTCAACGAGGTAACCTGCAAGCACAACTGTGGATGTTGTTCCATCACCTACTTCATTGTCAGTTGCCTTTGAAATCTCCACCATCATTTTAGCAGCAGGGTGCTGGACATCCATCTCTTTTAATATGGTTGCTCCATCATTGGTTACAGTCACATCTCCAAGACTGTCAACCAGCATTTTATCCATACCCCTTGGCCCCAAGCTGCTTTTGACGATGTCCCTGATCAGTTTCACCGCCTCAAAATTATTTCGTTGGGCTTCTCTGCCCTTCTTTTCGGTGGTTCCCTCTTTCAGTATCAGCACGGGTTGACCACTCGCAGTCATTGCCGGAATTGCAGTTGCATCTGCCATTTTTTATTTTCACCTCTAAGGATGTCCACTATTTTAATGGATTGTTTATAAGCTTTTTCCTGACTTCTTGAATCATTCCCTATCAAAAAATAAATAAATGAAATTCAGAAAGCGAGCTATACGTGCCGCTTTCTAAAAAACAATAACTTATGTTTAAGCTGGAATAATGGTATTAGGAATGCGGGTGACAGTAAGCCGCACGTTTGCAGATTGATTTCCACAAGCTAACACTGAATTCAGCAGTAATGGATGAAAATGGAAAAGTGCTTAATGAAGATAAAGTCGGATGACCTGAAGGTTTTCTCTTAATTCATTTCAGGGAAAGAAATAAAGTGTTGTTGCAGATAGCTCTACAACATGGTACTGGGCATATAAATTGTTGTCTGAAGGGCATAATGTAGTACTTTCAAACACTCTATAGCTTCAGCCGAGATGAATAGAATAGATGCTTTAACCCTTGCTGAAGAGGAAAAATATACCAGAGCTACATACTGTCAGGTGAAGCGATGCAGTTGAGGGAGCTTGTAAGGTATAGGACCAACCTGAGTGACATTCTCTCACGCTAAAGCGCGTGAGCTTCCAATGCCCCCCGTTCGGGTTCGTCCGCAGCATGGAAACTTGTTTCCTGTTTCAACGACACACAGCTAGTCTAAGGAAAGGAAAAATTGGGCGCGGGATAAGTGG
>JBMFVR010000041.1:0-9366 GCA_049965895.1 Nitrososphaeria archaeon
GTCCTCTGAGGGGAATAATTGATAGAGTTAAAGCTTTGAAAAAAGGTTTGAGATTGCGGTAAAGTTGTTGAGAAGCTTGGAGTGCCAGATGAGCTAAAGCAGAAGAAGATAGGGAGGAAGAAGGTCTACAGTCCTGAGCTTTTGCTATCTGCTTTAATAGCAAAAGGAGACCTCTCCTTTTCAGGCCTGTCAGAGAAGCTGAAGGAAAAAGGCTACGGAACGCCTTCAAAGAGCACCCTGTTCAACGCGTTCAAAGCTTTGTCCCAAGATTACCTGAACGAAGCGCTTAAAGCAATTGACGAAATGGTTGCTGGCCTTTACAGTAAATTTAACGAAGATCTGAATGAATTTGCCGGAGACAATTCATCTGTGACGTGCGACAACCTGGTAAAGAGGGAATACAGGATGAACGAAGTGCTCATGCGGGATCATTCTGATTATTTCGCTCTGGTCAGGTACCCACGAACACGATCCTCTTCGTATCTGAGCACACCAACAGGATAGATGAAGCTGTCAGCTTCGTTCCCGAGGGATCTTCGCTTTTGATGGATGCTGAGTATGATGTAGACGATAACTATTTCATCGCAAAGGAGCACAAAATCCAGCTCATCGTAAAGCCCAGGAATGTGCCTCCAAATTCAGCAATAAGGAGGGAATACGTGGACGACTTTGACGGGAAAAGGTACGGGAACAGGAAGCTTATCGAAAGGATCTTCAGTAACATAACCAAGAGAAGAACTGTGTCATACTACAGAAGCAGAGAAAGCAGGTTGAAAGGGATAACGATAGTTGCCCTGAAGCATGACGTGATAGAATACTATAAGTCAAAGAAATGGGCTGAGCTGTTCTTTTAAAATTATGAATGCATAAAGTTCAGAGCTTGCTTAGCTTATCGCCTGCTTGATTTTTACAAAAATGTGACCGAAAGGCCAATTTTAGGGCTTAATAGATCAAAAAAACTGCTAGCACAACGGCATCAAACCGGTTGTGCAGACAAACAACGTGTCTTCCCGCGCCAATGATCGATCAAGTTTTGGTAATTACTGGATGGTCTCGCATAAACATCAATACTTATATACATCGTATATTATTATAATGATGCATGCAGAATATTTTTAATGTCTACGCTAAACGTCAAGCAAGTATTTTCGAGGAAAGTGATAAAAAACATGCCTGACAATGAAAAAAAGGTAAATGTCAATTTATTAGATAGAATAACAGCAATGAAATATTACTCAAAAACTGGTCAAGTGGAAGTAACCAAAGAGTTCCCCGAGGAATCATACTTATGGAATAAGGATTTTCATCCAACACCAGTAACCATGAGGAATTGGGGCGGCTGGACATATATGGCAATATGGTTTGGCATGGTTGCCATTGTACCTACGTGGACGCTCAGCGGCGTTGGTCTGCTTTTTGGATTGAACTGGTGGCAGGCAATATTTCTGATGTTCTTGGGAAATGCTATAGTTCTTGTGCCTATGATTATACAGTCCCACGGAGGAGCAAGGTATGGAATGTCAGAACCGCAGCTTACAAGAAGCAGATGGGGTATATATGGTGCGCAGATACCTTCCTGGATAAGGGCAATAATATCCATGGGTTGGTGGGGCATTGAAACATACATAATTACTGAAGCAGCTGTTGCCATGTATATTTTAGCTACCGGCAGAATAGACATGCTACTTAAAGGCAGCACGTACACATTGTCTGTTGCATTTCCATCAATTTTCTGGCCAGCTTTTGTAGTAGTGGTCGTTACTCAGATAGCGCTATTCTACATATCGCCTCCATATAAAGGACAACCTGCCCTTAAATGGTTGGCTAGGATAGCAGCACCAATAGTGCTTATTGGATTCCTTTTACTCTTCTTCTTTACAATGGGGAATGCTAAATGGGACTTTTTACCTGTTTTGCAAATCCCTGCTACAGCAAAAGGCTTTGGATTTTGGCTTGCAGCCCTAGGTTTCCTTAATGCAAATGTCGCATACTGGGCAACAATGGCTCTTAGCATGCCTGATTTTACAAGGTTTGCTAAATCTCAGAGGTCACAGACATGGGGGCAGATACCAATGCCTCTTATGATGGCCGCAATAGGAGCGCTGGGCATATTGACCACCGGTGCAACCATGGCTCTTGGGTTAAATGGAGGGCATGGAATAGCAGATCCTGTTATTCTTGCTGCGGTTATGCTACCCAAAGATGCAGCTTACTTTGTACTGTTTGTGTTTATGCTGGCAACATTCGTAGTCAATGTATATGCAAACAGCGTGGCACCAGGGTACGATATCGCCAATACTTATTCTAAACACCTTACTTGGTTCAGGGGCATAGTTATCGGTATAGTGATTAGCATGCTCATTGGTGCTTGGACATTCTATTCAGGAGGAGCATACTCGTACATTAATAATTGGCTACTAGCATACGGTGCACTTCTTGGAGCTGTCGAAGGGGTAATAGTGTTTGACTATGCTATAATAAGGAGATTTAAATTTGAGGCAGTGGATTCATACCTTAAAAATGGCAGATTCAGGTACTGGCACGGAGTTAATCCAGCAGCAGTTATCGCATTCATTATAGGAGTTGTAGTTACATATCTTGCATACTGGGGTTGGGTTGTTAATCCGGTAACACAGCTACTTTATGCAAACTCATGGATATCGGCATTCCTGATTAGTGGTGTAGTTGATATAATACTCATGAAGTTTTGGGTTATACCAAAGTATCAGCCATTCCTCAAGGGCGGATTGCTGCACGGGTACATCAGTGATGAAGTAAAGAAATTATTTGAACAAAATAACAATTAACCATTATTTATTTATAACCTGTTTTTATCAATTTGACATATGCCATGTAACTTTTTTTTATTAGCTTTAGATCATCGTCATTGGCCTTTCTGATTACCCTTGCAGGAGAACCTATCAAGACGCTAAATGGAGGAAACACCTTGCCTTCAGTAACCAGTGAAGCTGCCCCAATTATGCTCTTTCTGCCAATGACTGACCCGTTAAGAACTATCGATCCCATGCCGATAAGGCAATCATCATTAATTGTTGCACCATGCACTATTGCCCCATGACCAATTGTGACCCTTTTTCCAATTTTCGTGGGAAAGCCAGGATCTGCGTGCAGCACAGCATTATCTTGCACATTAGAAAATTTATCTATAAAAATAGATTCTTCATCACCCCTTATCACTGCGCCAGGCATTATACTAACACCATTTGCTATTGTAACATTACCTGCAATATATGCAGTTTTGGCCACACGGGCTTCTCCGCTTATATTTGGAACAAGTTTTCCAATTCTAACAACGGTCAATCTGCTTTACCTTTTAATTTGAAGTGGGGCATTACAATGCCTGCATCTTTCTCTACTTTCCGGATTTGTCCATCCGCATACGCTGCAGACTACCTCCCTTCGTTTTATCATATGAGTAATGCCGTCAACCTGAACATAATTGTCAGTTAAATTTTCAGTTAAAGAAAGCCCACCCTTTAGTATAGGGTTCAATTCCCTGGCTTCACGTAAAGCGTCATCGTTTTTTGTGTCAACAACATATCCCTGCGAATAAATTCCCGTTGAAGAAATTTTTTTGCCGTGCCTTTCTTGATCCAACAACGCTAATCTTCTGTCACCATCGTCCTTTATCATTGAAATATATGGCGCAATCTTGTCTGAAATCATTGAAATGTAATCCATTTCTTCCTTTACAACGCTCTCCTTATCCACATTTATTATTATCATTGCCTCCCTCAAGCCAGTGAGGTTGAGCAGCGTAGTTATGTACTCACTGGGGTGCCTCATTATGAGCGACCTCAAAAATGGCAACTGCCCTTCGTTTATCCTGGAGACGATGAACTTTGTTTTCTGAGCCATTGCATCCTTTAACATATCCTTTAATAGAAGGCTCTTGATCCTGAAGTAGCTTTCCTCCCCCTGGGCTTCATAAGCAAGCCTTGGCAGGTTGATTGACGATGCTACAACCTGGATTTCCAGACCCATTTCACCAGTCCAGTTTGAACCCATTGATGTCTTTTTATCCACCTGTATTAGATAATTAGCGTTCCAGTCAGATGGTAACATCGAATAATCTGTGGAAAGTACGACACGCGGTTTCTTCTCATCCAAGTAGTACTTCTCATAGTTCGCGATGATGTCCGGGGTAACCTTTTTAGCTTCAACAGTGATTGTTGGAGAACGGTAATGGTTTGGCATAAGTTCGTGAACCACTTTGAAAAAAGTTTCTCCCATTGTTTCCATTATATTTTCGCCCCCCTTTATGTAAAGTTCGGTTGAAACTTCTCGTGAAAGTTCGTAAATTAACCTGAGCAAGCCGCTCGCATCATCTTTTATGCCGTTAGTAGCAGGATAATTCCTTAGCCTTTCTATGTCAACCACTACAATGTCTGGTTTAAGCATCCACGTCTCAGGCCTCGGCAAATGTATGTCACCATTAAGATGTGAGTCTACTATCTCCGAGGGGATGGGTGACCTCATCAGGTAATCAGAAAATATCCTATAAGCTGAACCGTAAATGGCCTCCTCCAAACCATACCCACTTTTACTAGCTTCCTCCAGCATGACCTCTAGGTCATATACGGGCATTCCCAGTCTGCTGAGCCTTCTCCAGTACTGTTCATAGCCCTGCTCCAGAAGTATTGAATTGACTACTTCCCTTATGAGAGGTGATGTAAGGTAGTTAAGCTGAAATTTATATATCCTTGATTCAGCCTCAGTCGCAATGTTCTGAGCTGTCTCAAGCGGCATGTTAGCTTCCTTAACCAGAGATTGAACAATCTTGGATGGGTCAAATTCCTCCATCCTCTGACTTGTTTCCCTTACAAACAACCTACCGCTTGATAAAATTGTCTGCTCTTCAATCTGCTTTGAAAGCGTAAGCACCAGTCTTCCAAGAGGTGAAAGCGTGTACTTTCTCTCCTGCCTGTTCTGAACTATTAGACTCTGCTGTACAAGTTTTTTTAAATGATATGCGAACTTTCCGGATTCCCTCTTTGGCATAAACCCGGCAGCTTCCTTTAATTCAGTGTAGGTCATGCCACCCTTTGCTGATAAAATTTTAAGTATTTCCAGTCTGCTGGGTGCAGCCAGCACTGAAAATATTACCTTAAGCCTTTTGGTCTGAACGCTCAAATCAAAATATATTGACAGTGGGAGATAATTAACATATCTCTCCAAAAATTCATCACAATTTATTATTTTATGTACATTGATGAATATAGCAAACGCTTCATAGGAAGTTTAATAAGATTTAAAAGTGGATAGACATTTGTACTATCTATGGAGGAGTCCGAGGAGCACTCGGCAGGAGGAGTGCTATTTAGATTAGCAAAGGGTGGAGTTCCTATATACCTCATTTTAATGAGCCGGAGGCATATATGGGAATTTCCAAAGGGCCATATTGAGCGGGGTGAGGACTCAATTACCGCCGCAGTGAGGGAGGTAAAGGAGGAAACCGGTATCGAGGAAGTGGGAGTTCTGGATGGTTTCAAGTACAAGGTTAGGTACCAGTTCATAAAGGAAAGAACCAAGGTGAAAAAGGATGTAATTTATTATCTAATGAAATCAGATACGGATTCAGTAAAGTTGAGTGATGAACATATAGGATATATGTGGTTGGATTATAATACAGCATTTGACACTCTGACACATAACAATGCAAAAACACTACTTATGGAAGCAAATTCTTGGCTATGGGCTTTGGAGTATTCGTGGAGAGCTTGATAAAACTGATTGAAAACATGGTCTTTTTAAGGTAAAGAAGAATACCAGTTTAAGAAAACTGTATTCCGGCTGGCCGTGATATATATTCAAGTTTGAGGAGCTCGGAGACAAGTTTTTTGTTTTCATTTGGCTTCCTTACGGAAAATCTGATCATTGAAGGCAATCCAAATGAACTGCAATCCCTAACTAAAATGCCGTTTTTTGCCAGCATTTTAACTGCATATTCTGCACTTTTAACTTCTGCTAGAAAAAAGTTGGCTTCGGTCTTAAGCTTTAATTTATTTCCGATTTTGTTTCTTTCATTTTTTACTTTTTGAATAGTGGATTCCAGGTAACCTTGGTTTTCAAGTATGGCATCGATTGCAGCGCAACCTGCAGCTCCTATTCCCCAAGGCATTCTGTATTCAACCATTTTTTTCTTCATACTTTTGGACGAAATTGCATAGCCAGCTCTGATACCTGGCATACTGTATTCCTTTGTAAAGCTTCTCAAAACAACTACATTGTCCCTTATGCTGTATTTTGGACTTCTATCGGCAAATTTGATGAATGATTCATCAAGTATAACCAAGGAACCGTTTCTCTCAGCATCATCAATTAGTTCTTCAATATAATCATAGAGCTTTCCTGTTGGATTGTTGGGATTGGCGAAAAATACCGTATGAGATCCTTTGCCTGAAAAATCATCAACTTGAGGGTCAAGAGAGTTTATAAAATCAACCTGCTTATCAAATAGCATTGAAACCCTTTGATATTCTCCGTAAGTATGCCTCATGATGAGGGATGGTACCTTTTTTGTTGCATATGCAACCATGTAAAGCAATTCTGTGACGCCTGCACCGACAGTAATTTCGCCTTCGAAATTAAAGGATGATTTTATCTTTTCTTCAAGGTTGTCTTCACAATAAGGGTATAGTTCAAATTTAGCACGCTGTAAGCGCGTTTTAATGAATCTTGGATAGTAGGGGTTTGTTGAATAGGAAAAATCTATCATACCCCTTTTTATTTCTCTAGCACCACCGTGGTAGACCAAATGTAGCTGATAGTATAATTATCATAAATATAAACAGATAAGAAATTATCGCAGTTAACCTTACAGCCTCCTCTACATCTCTGGCTTCTGGGTCGCGGCCTGCCCTGTTGATAGTATAATAGCTCGGCTTTTCTAGCCTTACACCTATCAACAATGAAAAAAGAAGCATTGGATAAATGCCGTTTACCCTCAGCCCGCTAGTGTTTTGTGCAAGACCTTTAAATTTCCATCCCCTAATGGCAAGCAGAATTAATACAAAGATCCTAGCCGGCACATAATTTGCTACGTAATCAGCCATAGCAGTGGCCTTTCCGAACCACAGATGCCTTGCATCCCTGTAACCAATCATCGCATCGGCGGTGTTTATAGCCCTGTATGCCAGAGCTCCGGGAAGACCAAATATAACAAAATAAAAGAGGGGGCTTATAACGGAATCAACCAAGTTCTCTGCAGAGGATTCTATGGCAGCTGAGTAAAGGTGAGATCTGTCCAATATATTTACGTCCCTGCCAACTATCTTTGCTACATTTGCCCTGAGTTTCGAGATGTCCTCTGTCTCACATGCTTTAACATGCCTCATCAATCCTCCAATTGAAAAGCTAGCCTTAAGCAGGTAAATATAAATTATAATAGCAGGTAGAAAGAGATAACTGACACTACAAACTGCGACCCCTACGGCAATCCAAATTATTACCAATGATATCAGGGTAATTGCACCAAAAATCAGTTCTGCTGTCCTGTCCATTGGTGGTCTTGCTCTGTCTATAACACCAACGTACTTTCCCATCAATACTACAGGATGTACGGCGTTAGGATATTCAAGCGCCGCATCAAGCATCACTGCAACAGCAATGTATAACCACCATTCCATATTATTCGCCTTATCAGATCAATATCGTTCGTGGTGTTTAATGAAATGCCAAGAAGCTCATCGTCAAAATAGTAAATTTCATCGTTTGAATTGCCTGGCACAACTATATTTAATCCCACATATGAAATTTGGTCTTTAACTTTGACAGCAGCTGCCAAGCTTTTTCCATTAAATGCGCTGATTATTCTGTTTATGTGCTGCGCTCTTACAAATATAGAATCAGCCGTCAGTGTCAGGAATGGCCTTTTTATCATTTCAGACAGGAAAACTATATCATCCACGTACGACCTTCCTGGTGTTTGCACGGTGCTCGCGTGGAGAGATTCCAGTAGGTTTTTTGCTTTATTAGAATTATTACTGACTGCAGTATAAACCGGCTGTGCCCTTGAGCGAAGAAGCGACCTGTATGTGTAGATGACGGTAGGAATGCCAATCAGTTCTGCAGCGAGTTTATCGTAGCCCAGCCTCCCGCTTTTTCCTCCCGCCATCAATATGCCAAGCACATCAGTAGCATGGTTATTAACCTAGATAACTCATTTGCTGCTCCAATTATATCGCCGCTAGCTCCGCCAAAGTACCTTTTTGAAATATGAGAGAGCGCATAACCTGTTGCAACCCCTGCAACCAGTATGAACCAGTAATACCTTATCAACACAGTAAATATTGTGGATATTATCAGAAAGTAAATTATGTGCCTGTTCCTGAAGCTACTCTTAAACATCATTCCCATTCCCTCCCTGAACTTTCCAAACATCAGCACTGATAACATGGATAACTTTGCAGAAAGTTCAGCGGTAAGTAGAAATGAAAGGATAGAAATAAAAGATCCATTTATTTCCGAAAGTGCCATAGATTCTGTTAAAATTATGATTACAACAGCTGCTGTTCCCGATACTCCAGTATTTACGTCCTTCATTGCCATCACCCTCTGCTCTGTAGTGCCCTGCTTTGCAAGTCCATCAAACATGTCGCTCAAGCCATCAAGGTGAATGATTCCTGTCAGAGCATAGAGCACAGATATTGATAATATTGAAGAAAGCTCAGGGGCAAATCGCATGTCAAGCAAGTATTTTACAGCTGAAGCTGGAAGAACTATTAAAAATGCCACAATAGGCAAAAGATAAAGAGAACTTGACGCAAGCTCTATATTGCCGTTTACAGGCACAGTTGTAAAAAATGAAAAAACCGATTTTAACCTTTCAGTGACGCCTGACTTCAAGCTTTAATCTATCTTTACTGATCTTATCCCCTTTATTGGCAACCTAATTGTTAGAACACCGTTTTCATATTTGCCTGAAGGTTCAACGCCTTCCTTTACATCAACCTTTACAGGCAAGAGAACGGTTCTGTTGACCCTCAGCGGTCTCTGTTCCCAATAGTATGTAGCAGTTTGGTTCTTCTCTCTGGTAGCTGATATGCTGAGGGTATTTTCTGTTATCCTAGTGTCGATGCTCTCCTTTTTAAACCCTGGCAGATCTATTTCAACTACCAAATCCTTGCCTTCCATGTACATATCTATTGGTGGTAAAATTATTTCATATACTTCACGTGATTTGTAACTTATTTCCTTAACAAGTTGTCTCGCCAAATTTTCAATCATGGTTTATATTTTTGCAAACTGAATTAAAAACGTTTCTGAAAAATAGAGTGTGGGACACTATTCTAGCATGCTCATCTATCAAAGTTGAATAGATTGTGCCACAGGCCGATGCAGAAT
>JBMFVR010000042.1:0-9322 GCA_049965895.1 Nitrososphaeria archaeon
GGAAAGACGTCAGAGCTTATTCCCTCGGATACCCTGCATGGCATGAAATGATCAGCAACTGGAGAGAAGATAAAGAAAGCTATGATATGCACTATAACAGGAGGAGCATAATAGAGGGAATATTTTCTGCAGTAAAGAGGAGGATGAGCCAGCACATAACGTCAAAGCTTCTTCATAATCAGGAGGTAGAAGCAATGTGCAAAGCGGTGATATGGAACATGATATCTCTGATATACCATATGGCATGAAAGAGATCTTTGAAGATCAGTCAGCCTGCATCATGCCGGAAAGTCAGAAAAACGCGCTCAGGAAAGCAGAAAAACATGCAAAATAACAGTAAATGCAAAACAGGCTAAGCAAAAAAGCTGGCATTACCTTATCCTGTGCTTAAATTTCATAATTTATGGACAAAACCTTAATTTTAGCAAAGTTTTTTTATGCAAAAAATATTAGTTCACTATGATGCCAATTAAGAGTGAAATCATGGAAATAATAACTAGACAATCAAATTTAACAGACACCGAGCTTTACAACTCAGTTCAAAAAAAATATTCTTGGTTAAATATTAAAGAATTTAACCGGGAACTCATGGAGCTTGAAATTTTAGGGCTAATACATGTATTTCAAATAGGAAAGGATAAAAGAAGAATAGAGCTTGTTAGTGGTCAGACGTCATTTTCTGGGGAATTTGATTTTTAAAAAACGCTTTTGATAAATTTTATAATTATATATGCTGGCAATATACGGACAAAAATGTCTCCCTTTCCTGTAATCAGATAACAGAAATAAAGAAGCGCAATGAAAAAGCTTTATAGACAGATAAAATTTAGCCAACAATGGGCTGCTCATATAACTTTTTACTAGGATCATTATATTATTGTTCAAAAATGTGAGGGAGAGGTAGAAAGGAGCTGGTTTAAAAGCTATACAATACTGGGGTTAGCAAAATAAACGTTGGATACCCAAAAGGGCATATAAGGGAAATGAGAAAAAACTTCTATAGCTATAAATCAGAGAGAATTGAACAGATGGTTAATAAATATAGTGTTGAGGTCAGACCTACAAACGAAACAAATATGTCAAGGATGTGATCTCTGTGCGGAGAACTATCTATTCACCCATCACGAAATGGGCCTTTCTACTCCATTAACCCGCAATGTTAGATAAATTTATCTAAGTTTTTCCACCACGTTAAGTGCCTTTATAGAATCAGGTCTAGACATAAAGAAATAGATATTTCTGTCAAATCTAAAAGCGTGCATGATATTTATTCCCATGGTATTAAACATCATTATCAACGGATGGTAAGGAATATTTTTTACACTCCCAGAAAAACTTACTTTGAGCAAAACCATATCAGGTTCTGAACCACTTTTGTTTCCTTTGATCACTGCTTTCACCTTACCTTCATCAATAATGGCTAGTAAAACATTAGAAAAATCAAGTTCATTTATATTTTTAAGATCATAGATTTTTTCTGTAACACCTGATTCAAGTGAAACATTTGTACCTCGTGTGGAAATGTTTTCAATTGCCACATTCTTGTTTATCAACTTTGTTAGTGCCTTTTCAATTGTGTTTAGCTTCACATCTTCATTTGTAAGAGAATCCACAACATTCTTAATCTGCCTAGATAATGCATTGAGATTTGCTAATCCGCTGCTAAGGACTATCTGATAAAGGATATTCTCGTCAACTACCTTTTTTACAGCGTCAGTAACTTTCATAATCAAGAATATAATTTCGATATATATAACATTTTTTATATTATTGTTATTTTTACCATTTTTTTTGAAATACAGTCTTAAAATAGAAGTTAAACATAATCTATAATTAAATTATAAAGGGCTGACAAGAAGCTTTTATCAAGTTGTTAAGCAAAATTCTGTCTAATAAAATTTTAGTCTGCCTTAAAAAGTAATCAGATAACACAGAGACTTTAAGAATAGTAATAAGTATCATGTTAAATGCCCAATTGCTGAACACTTATATTGCAAGGTAAGTATAAGCAGACAGGCGGCATAATTATTTATTAAGGGAGCACCGTGTCATAGGCTGGACAGATTTGAGTTAGAATTTTAGTTTACAATAACCTTTGGCCTTAGAATCAATTGGCCAATATTTATATGTAAAGGTTCTGGCAATAATAATATATAAATGCAAGTGAACACAAGATATCTTACGGTAAACTGAAATACTTTTGCGTTTAACATGTAGCTTTGTTATAGAGTTGGAAACCTCGATCAAAAAGTGGGGTTAAACTGAATCGGTATCGGTTCGCCGGGGAAGGGATTCGAACCCTTGAGGGCTCGAGGCCCACTGGCTTTCCTGTTTGGGATCTCGAGGCCAGCCCTTTAACCACTCAGGCACCCCGGCATGCATTAACCCTTCCACAAACCTATTGCAAGCCCAAGAATAAAAAGTATGGGGAGCCCCACAGCAATGCTTGGTGCCTTGCTAACAAGGTATCCGAGAAAACTTACTAGTTTTGTAATAAGAAGATTTGCAGAAATTCCGGGCAATGATATTCCTATATATGCCGCTATTATTGAACCTATTATGAACAGGATAAACGACATAATGCCTTTTTTTATTGCTACCCCAAACAGCAACCCATCTGCAAATGTTAAAATAAGGTAAAGTAGGCTCTGGTAATCTGAAGGTATAGTAAAACCAGTCATGATGACTTTTATAAATTAACAGGTTTAAAAACATTTATTCAGCGACATTAGTGGAAGCCATAGTTGACTAATGTTATACGAACAGATCATACTCAATTTTGTCATTCGGTCAAGATACGCACAGAAGGCATGAAGTTAAATAAAAATTAACTCTAAATCGTGCTTTGTTGCATAATAATGAAAAATCGTAAAATTTTGTTCATATTAGTCATTTAATGCATGATTTATTTATATTAACTAGTATAAAATTACTAATTTGTATTTTAAATTATAATTTTATTAAACATGCAACAAAGCACTAAATCGCAAAGATATTTAAAACAGTGCCAAAAAAAGGAATCCTATTAACATGATAATAATCAGGACGTAGTACATACTTCTTCTATTTCTTGATAGAGGGGTAACAGTGTCCAATGGGTTTGTAAAGCCCAGCGATCCTTGTGCAAATATTATGATAAGTGCAAATACAAAAAAGCCCATCAATGACATAAGCATTACACTAAGAAGGTCCATTCCCATACTTCTGTATTTTACACTATCGACCATTAATCCACCATCAAGCTGCCATGTAGGAAGAAAATTTACAAACACAATTGTAAAAGCGAAAAGCGCGCCCGAAATCAGCGGATTGCCAAAATTAATGTATCGCCCGATCAAGTAGGACATTATGGTTATGCCCGGCTTTGATACAGGTGACAATGGTAAAAAATTGCCGATCAGAATAAATGGCAATATTGAAATTAAAGCCAATAAAATACTAAAAAACCCCAAGTCAAATTGCTGATTTCTGTTAACCGGAAAAGCATTTGGGGAAGTTATAAACCCCATAAACGGCACTACTGCAGGGATACCCGGTACAAAATATGAGAAACCTCCTTGTCCCCACTTCCTGCTTGCTATAATCCTGCCAGTTTCATGAAGTGCTAGCAGTACCAGCACCGGTAACGAAAAGGCCACTAACAGCAAAATAGAATCCCCCACTTGAAAGTAGCCGTCTATGATTAACGCAATTATTGATGCAGCCAAGAGCACTGGTTTGATTTTGGAAGGTCCTGATTTGGGAACACTAAAAATGGTAAGGGAATAATTTTTGCCTGAAGATTTTAGTTTAGGTAAAGCGCCTGTTCCTAAAATATCACGGTAAAGAGCTAGGAACGCTTGATCTACATGTTCAGAATTTACAACATATTCGAAACCATCTTCGAGCCTGTAGAAATCTATTATTTTAAAATGCTTTCTAACCGTTTCGTCTATTTTGCTCTCATCCATGATTGTAATTATGTCACGCCAACCTTTTAACCGTTACGAACACTCCAAAGCAGAGCTTATATTTTTAACTTGCATCAGTAAGTGTATGAAGATGACGCTTTTATCTGGTGGTACGGCTGGGGCGAAAATGGCATATGGTTTAAAGAGCGCCGGGGCAGACTTTAATGTAATAGTAAATACGGCAGATGACGATGATGTGCTGGGTCTTTACATTTCACCAGATTTTGATTCCATTCTGTATTCACTTATGGATGTATTTGATTTTGATAGGAACTGGGGCATCAAGGATGATACATTTTATTTTTATCAGTGGCTGGAGAGATATTCTTCAAAGCCGTACATAGCGCTGGGGGATAAGGATCTTGCGTTGCACGTTCTACGTTCTTATCTCCTTAAACAGGGCAAAGCACTTTCTGAAGTATTTGAAGAAATTGTTAAATTAAGTAATATAAGGGTAGGGATATTTCCACCAAGCAACGATAAAATAACAACCATTGTAAGAATAGGAGGCACAGAATTTACATTTGAAAAATATTTCGTTAAAAGAATTACTGGTACATTAGAATGCATTTATATTCGCGGTTCTGAGAATGCCACAGCATCAACTAGCGCTCTAGAGGCGATTAATGACTCAGATGTCCTGCTCATTGCTCCCAGCAATCCGCTTGCCAGCATTTACCCGATTTTATCTATAAAAGAAATAAGAAAAGCGGTGAGAAATTTCAAAGGCACTAGAATAGCTATTTCTCCGATAAGAAATAATTTAGCATTTAAAGGACCAGCAAGCAAAATGATGAGTGACCTTGGATTTGAGCCTAGCCCCTATGGTGTCGCTTTGCTTTATACAGGATTTATAGACAAAATTATAATAGATAGCAGTGATACTAGATACGCCGATTCAATTAAAAAAATAGGCATAGAGCCAATTGTTATAAATAATATATATATGAAAGATAAGGTAGAAATTAATGAATTCATTCAAATATTTCTTTCCAAGATATAAATTATTACTTGAATTTTTTATAATCGTATTTACCTTCCATATAAAATGTGTCTATCAATGTAAGGTATGAAAGCAAAAAGAACTCGACCATCCCTGAATCTTTTTCTGTATTTAAACTTATATCCTCCCCCCTCATTATCTTTAAATATTTTTTACGACAGCTGTAAAAAATTGACTTGATATTTTTTTCAGTGAGCCTTATACCTGCATTTGTTAGAGCGGACGAAAAACTTCGGGCTAACCGGGTGTCATAAACCCCAACTCTAATTACTTCTGAAAATGATGCAATGTAATCATAAAGCTCACCCATGCTTTCAAAAACATCATAGCTCATAACCGTTTTAATTAATATCTAAAACGGTAACTTATAAACATATATGCGCAGTTAAAAAAAATACGACAATCAATTAATAACAAAATGAAAAAATAATGTTAAGGATAGGCAATGTAACATTAATCTTATGAAAGTTGTTATTGAAGCTTGCTAGTAGTCATGAATCTATAGATAAGTAACCAAAAAATCCCTATTTAAATGGCCAATCGGGCCAGTTGATGATATACTTACTTAATAGCAGACAACCTATGCACTTTAGTAAAATGCAATCTGTATAAACATTTTTTATTTAACTTTTATTAGTTAAGTGGATGATAGAGCTACAAGATCTAAAAAAAATTTACCAAAATGGCCAAGTTGCACTTAAGGGCGTGTCTACAACTTTCAAAAGCAGAGTAACATCTATAATAGGCAGGAATGGCGCTGGTAAAACAACTCTTATGCGGATATTATCAACTCAACTAATACCTACATCTGGTTCGGCTGAAATTAACGGCATGGATATACTTAAGGACGGGAATATGATAAGGCAGAAGTTGGTCAGCATACCACAAGAGGGAAGGCCAATAGGGCTTCTTTCACCACTTGAACACCTCAAAATATATCTTGCAGCGAGAGGGATGTCATTTAAGGAAGCTTCGACGGAAGCTGGAATTGCACTCAAAAAACTAGAATTGTGGGATGTCAGGAACAGGCCAACCGACACTCTGTCAGGTGGTATGAAAAGGAAGCTTTTCGTCGCAATGGCGATAGCTTCCGGTGCTGAAACAGTTTTTCTTGATGAACCAACCACGGGACTTGATCCTGTATCAAGGCTGGAAGTGTGGTCTGCCATAAAGGAACTGAACTCAGAAATTCTCCTTACAACTCATTATATGGAGGAAGCAGTCGCGCTTTCTGATGAAATAGTATTCATGGATGATGGCATGATAATAAAGAAGGGCCCCATTGATCAGCTTCTTAAGGATTTTGAAGGTAAAATTAGGGTTGAATCAACAAGGCCTATGGAAGGGTGGACAAAGATAGGTAATACTTACATCTCGTATATTGATATTAAAAATTCGGCCGAATATATCTCAAAAGGGTTTTCAGTAAAACATGTAACGTTAGAAGATCTTTTTGTGAGGTACGGTGTTCAAATTGAATCTTAGATATATCGTTGCGATGGGATGGTACTACGGTTTTTCAACCATTACCAGGGGACCTTCCTATATAGTGGCTTCGCTGAGCCTGCCGCTTACCATGTTATTTTTAGTTTATATGCTGAGCAGAGGTGTTCTATTACCCTATGCTATAATTGGGGGATTTATCTCCATGATTTCTTCCAATGCACTGTCCAGCGCTGGAGATGCCGCTTTTTTACGGCTTGAATTAAAGATACAAGATTTGTTTGTGGCATCAAAAATATCGTCAACAGATTACATGATCGGGATAATGCTAAGTTATCTTGTATTTTCATTTCCCGGTCTATCAATTTATACAGTAATGGGGTACATCTATAGAATATTTGACCCTCTTTCTGCCATTATTCTTGTTTTTGTAATAATTTGTCTGATAGTCTCTACAACTTCAATTTCTTTCATAATAGCCGGATTTCTTTCACATATACGCAATGTGTGGGGAATAACAGCCATACTTTCCATAGTTTTGACAATAATACCACCAATATTCTATCCTTACAACTACTTACCAAAATACGCAATATATCTACTTACTATATCTCCTGCAACCCCAGCTTCTGTATTCATGCAGGGCATAATCGGGCTTCAGCCCTTACAGCTGCCAATGGCAGCTATTTTGGTGTTTGAAACTGTTTTTTATTTTCTACTTGCAAAAAGATTTATGCATTGGAGGGAAAGGTGAATTCTGAATATTTTATGGTGTTTTGATGCTTCTGACTTTAAGCAACCAGTATATAAAGTAGATCAGCAAAGCCACTATAAAACCGATTCCCGCAGGGACCACTATTTTATCTATAATATTTACCATTAGAGGCCAGTGCGATCCCACTGATATTCCTATGTATATTAACAATCCACTCCAGAGGGCTGAACCTAATAATGTAAAAAGTAAAAACCTCTTTATTTCCATTTTAAATGCCCCGGCTGGGAACGAAATCAGTGTTCTTGCACCAGCAAGCATTCTGCTAAAAACTACAGCCCACACACCATACCTGTTGAACCATGCAGTGGCAGCCCTGAGAGATTTTGCGCTTATCCAAGATTTTTTGTAGATGGCTTCCATTCCAATCAAGTAGCCAATATAATAATCAGCCAGTGACCCAATCAGTGATCCTGCAATAGATGCAAAAAGAACAGGCAAAAGCCCCATCTTTCCTTGTGCTATAAGAAATCCGGAAAGTGGTAAAATGACTTCGCTAGGTATTGGCAAGGACGCGCTTTCCAATGTCATAAGAATAAAGATCATCATAGGACCACCGGCTGTAACTTCATATGCGGCCCAAACGGGTATCACGTATATTAATTGCTTTAAAAACGAGGTGCCGTTAATGCTTACAGGAATAAAGTATAATGATATGGCTATTATTATGCCCGAAAGCGCTGAAAATATTATGCCCCTGTTCAACAACACGAATTTTTAGTTCGTTCTAAAAAGTCTTTCGCACGGACAAACAGCAACCCTTTTTTAAAATGAATGTTAGGGGGCTGGGGGAAGCTGTAAATCTCAACCGATGATATACACGGACTTCCCCCAAAAGGATGACAGACTTTATATATCATTTTATGATTTATTACAGTATGCTTTCGGCATACAAGGAAGTTCGGGTAATTGACATGAGGTCAAACAACGGTTTTCTGGAACTGGAGTTTCAGATGAATATTGATGAACCAAATAAAATAACTAGGCGCAGTTTTGAAACGGAAGATTTCAGAGTTTAGCGCAATAAAATCCATGTTTGATGCCTGGTTTTTGGGTTTGCTTTCACTGCAATTTAGCTGGAGCTTTGCAATAAAGATATACACCTAATTTTCCAGTTAGGCTTTTTTCATGATTGCATAGAGAATCCAATCAGTAAGCGTTTTCACGTATTCTTCAGGATTTATTTTATTGTCATTCCACCACACCACATAGCAGAGAAGGGAGCCGAAAAAAGCCCTCCTGATGGAAACAGGTATTGCTGTGCCGGCAAATTCTTCAACCTTTGAGAACATCTTATCCATCTCTTGGAAGCAAACGGTTCTCAGCGCAAGGTCAATCTGCCTGTACCTTTCCCTGGCCGACATGGTCATCAGCAGAAGGTTTCTCAACTCAGGTTTCTCATATTTTCTTAAAAACGACATGCCGAAATCGGTCAAAAGGTCCCTGGCGCTGTCATGGCTCCTCCTGTTTACACTGGAAATTTCCTCGACTGGAACAGACCTGAGTGCTGCCCTCTTCACAAGCTCGTCCTTGCTCTTATAATAGAAGAATACAGTCCCCTTGCTTACCCTTGCCCTCTTTGCTATTCTGTCGATGGTTGCTTCCTGGTAGCCGTACCTGGAAAATACCTTTATAGCGGCATCCAGTATTGTCTCTTCTTTGTCCATGGATAAACTATTAACATGCAGCTATATCTACTTATCGGTTGGTCAGTATTGACTGAATAGTCAGTCGATACCTTTAAATATCTTATTGACCAATAAGTCAACCATGGCAGCAAACTGGAAAAAGGTTGGATTGGATTTTGGCGTGATAAGCGGCGCTGAATGGTTAATCATAGTGGCTGCATTTTTTGGCAGGTTCCTGCTGCAGTTCTACCAGACATCCATCGGCTCGCTGGGGCTGGCGTTTGGCATGAATTCGTTTGAAGTTGGCATCGGATTTGCGCTGTTTACGGTCATGTTCGCCGTTGCCGCATTCCTGATGAGGAGCTTCAAGCCGAGCCAGCTGAGGTTTGTGGAGATGATTTCACTTGCACTGCTTGGCATAACAATGCCGCTGTACACAGTTTCGTACGGGTTCCTTGAAGTTTACTTACTGATGATCGTGGATGGCTTCATAACTGGCCTGGTCATGGATTCGTTTATGACAATG
>JBMFVR010000043.1:0-9310 GCA_049965895.1 Nitrososphaeria archaeon
AGGTATAAGCGATTAAGCTTGTTAACCCTGGATGCCTTTTTGCTGAACCTTAGATTATTATGAAATACTGTTACCTGCGGGACTACTGTTGTTTAGCATTAAGGATATTAAACCCTTTTTAGAATTATTATTGTGCTAATTTCAGTAAATATACCTGCAACTAATTTAACTAACTTAGACATATGTTTATCCCATATTGAACTTGCTAAAAAAGAATATAATGATATAGATGTTGAAGTCATAGTGAACAATGTCTTAGAAAGGGAAGACATTACAAACTTAATTAAAAAATTTGGATACAAAGAGATTAAAAAATTTACTAACATTTTAGAATCAAGATATATTATGGCCATGGAATCAAATGGAGATTATATATTGCTTTTAGACGATACACGGTTCATTTCTAAAAATTTTTTTAGTATAATAAAAAACGAGCCAACAGACATGGGCTTCTTTAAAGAAATACAGCTGGGTATAAACCCGTACAGCAAGCTTTCTAACATTCATAATTCTTTATTCACGGAAAGAAATGCTGTTTTAAACCCCATGAATACAAGGTTTATCTTACCAAGGTTATACAAAAGGAAACTTATCTTGCATTCCCTTGATCAAATTATTAACAATGTGCCCAAAGATATTTTTAAAAAAATAAAGGCAATGGATCTTGAACTGATATACTATGAAACTTTTATTAAAAAGCCTTCCTACCGGTTCTACGATTCAGTCATAATTTATCATTTACCAGTTAACCTTAAATCAGATGTAAGAAAAATGTATAAATACGGCCAAAATACAAGATTTTTAGCATCAACTAAATATAAAATGCTTGGAAATTTACGGGGAAGAACGAGAAACTGGAAAGTTATGATGCGGCATCCAGAAGTATCTTTATATTTAGCCATAAGAGGCATTCCTTTCGTTTTGGGGTATTATAGTAGGAATTTCCAAAAATTATTTAGTGTATTACAATGGTAGATGTCAGGCAGATTGTACATTCCATTTCTACTCCTCTACAATTCTTGTTTTTTATTTGTTTTTCACCGCAAAAATTTGTCCGGGGTCTAAGGAAAGGAAAAATTGGGCGCGGGATAAGTGGTAAATGGCATGAACTGGAGGAAAGATGGCTGAAAAAGCCTAGCGCAAGCTTATCATATGGAGTACTACCATAGTCTGGCCCATGCCTGCAGGACAGGCATGACAATAGCAACCACATCAACGTGGGTCTGCCAACTCCCTGCCCTTGAACAGGCCGTTCAGGATTGGCCTGAACAGGTCCCATTTTATGACCCTCTTTATTTCATCTAGCTTATCCTTATGGGGGAACATCCTGCGATAAAGCGAGGCATAATGTTCATTATTATCCATGGCCTACCTGAGAAATACTGAAGTATCAGCTATAATATCAAATGCCGTTAATCATTGGATAAATTTTTAGCTAAATTGCCGTTTCATGCAGTTTAATATTTAGAAAATCACTACTGTTTGAGCTGTCCGAGGTCTACATGATAGATTCTAAGTCACATGCCTGCAGGGGTAACCAAGTTGGTTAGAGAAATGGGGCTGGACATGCTTCTTATTTCCTGAATTATTGCGCAGTTAAGGTTTATAAATTTCGTGTTTTTTTAATATTATGCTTAAAGATGACGTATTTGAGAATTGGAAGCTTTTCCTCGTTAACAGGTACCCGCCATTCACTTCTCCTTACAGGTGGGCAGAAGACCTGTACTGGGCGTTGAGTGAAAAAATTGAATGGATAAATCTAAAATTTGAAGAGAATGGATGGCAACATGAACACAAAGGCGCTGACTTTAGAGGAGCGTTAAGGGGCAAATTTAACATACTGTTCAGGCAATTTGCATTTAAAGCCGCGAAAAATTATATAGAAAATCACGGCAAGAACGTTTTGGTTCATTACACTAACCAGTTTTCAGGAACGCTCAACGTCAAGGGAATCGAAGTAGTATCAGTTCAGGATTCACCGTATTACCTTGAAGAGCTTGGATTCCTCGGCAGGCTTTATGTAAAACATCTTTATAGTTCATTAAAGGATAAGCCATACATAGTTACCAATACAGAAGTCCTGGCCAAGGAATTGAAGGACTATGGTTTTTCAGAAAAAATTGTAACAGTACATTTGGCACACTCACCGGCCTTTTATCAGTTAAATGAAGACAAGAAAAACATTAGAAGGAAGCTTGGGTTGCCTGTGGACAAAATTCTTGTCCTTTCAGTTTCCTCCGAATTGCCAAGAAAAAACCTTTCTGCGGTTAGAAAGGCAATGGAATTGCTTGGGGATGAGTACAGGCTTGTTAGGGTTGGTTCTCCTGTAGGAAACAGCATTAACTTTACCAATTTGAACGATCAAAGATTAAATGAATTGTACAATGCGTGTGATGTATTGCTTCTCCCCCCTACGAAGGATTTGGGTTGCCCGTGGTTGAAGCATTTGCAGCTGGACTCCCGGTAGTAACATCGGACATACCGACTATAAGGGAAGTCGCAGGGGATGCAGCAGTACTAGTTGATCCAAAAGATTTGAACGAAATAGCTAGAGGGGTAAAAACGGCATTGGAAAAAAAGCAGGAATTGATTAATAAAGGGTTGGAAAGGTCAAAATTGTTTACCAGAGAAAACTTCAGGGATAAAATTGTAAAGCTCTATACCGTAATTTTAAATTCCAGTTAAAATCAAAAGCGTAGTTTTCAACGTTTTCCCTTGTATGAAAAAGATTTACTCAAAAAGTTGGCTGACAATAAAAGCATAATTAATAGGATGATAACTGCATAAAAAAGGTAAAGCGCGTAAAAAACTGAAAATTGCGGTGATAAGGTTATTGACCCGCTTTTATTTAGCTCATAGATAAATGCCCCGTCGTTGCCTTCAGCAAAAGGTTTCAAAACGATACCATTTTCCTTGACTGTTATGGCCCTTGGAACATACATATTTACTACCGCATAATCACCCGTATAATTTTTTATATCATTTTTTGTCAACAAAACGCCCAATATTTTTCCACGAACTGGTAATGGCATGCCGGGTTTTAAGGTTAAAACGCTGTAACTCGTTGAGTTTCCAACGATAACGAATCCTTCTGAATAGTTTTTTGAAAGCAAAATGACTGCATCTGTAACCTTAAACGCTTGGCCAAATGGCGACTGGGGATCTGGGAGAAAACCTTGAAACACCCTAAAGTTTATTTGACCAATACTTGCTTTTCCAGTAAAACCATAGAAGCCTATTCTAAAACCTACATATGCTGTACCCTTTGGCAATATTTCTTCGATTTTATATCTTGTAGGTTGTTGAGATATATTAAAGTTTATTTGATGCCAATATGTATACACTTTGGGGTTATTCCCTTCACCTACTATTAGTACATTTAATGTACCTTCTTTTATACTACCATTTACAGTAAATGCCAATGAAACGCTAACAGGAACAGTGGTATTATATATGTGATAACCTGACGGAGATCCAATTAATGTGCCATTGTAATCAATTGATAAGCCAGAATTATTTCCGTAGACATTTATTGTACCATTTGAATACGAAACACTGATGTTTCCAGACCAATCTGATGTGTCAAAGCCATTGGGGAAATAATGTTCAAATTGTCCAAGATTATGAATCTGAGTATAATTTAAGGATCCTTTGAAGCTATCGGAACTGACGTTTAAAAGATAAGTAAAGCCTTCATTAATCAACCCTGAAAATGGCAGCAAAGCCGGTGTTATTAAGTCAAATTGCGTTGTAGTGTTATCCAGGCCTATAGAGTAGCCTTTATCAGTAAATGATACATTATAGCCCAACATTGAAAACAGATTGTACAATGTTGCTGACATACCTCCAATTTCAGAAGGATTAAGCAAAATCTGTGAATACGTGATAACCCCCGTTTTAGGCACCTCAAAAACTGTGACGTTACCCTTTGAATAAACGACTTTTAGCCCGGAAGATTTAAAGAAACTAACCGCATTTTCATAATTATCTAAAACTCCAAATGGATTTGGAACGTTTTTTGAGATGTCTTCCCCAGAAACTACCACATATCTGATGCCGTGTGCCGCTAAATACTGTGGAACATCATAAGACATGTTATTCTGATACAAGTAAGAAATGCCATTCGTTGAAATGCCGATTGGACTAGACCATGTAAATTCGTTTACGGATGGTCCCCCTATCCATAATGTATTGTAATTTGGGTTAAACCATATTGCACTGTGGCTATAGCCTGACGTAACCAGCCTGTAAGCTCCAATCACATCTGGGCTTACAACAGTAGGGCTGTATGCCCCCTTCGGTTCTACTGCATTTCCGACCAAGTATGAACCTGGCGAATATCTCATCGGATAAAATGAGCCGTTGAACGCTTGCCACCCGCCTGTTAAAACCAAACCTACTACCAAGATGCTTATAGACAGTTCCTTTAAATGAAAGTTCTTTCTGCCCTTTTTAGAATTAGATCCAATATAAAAAAGCAATGACAAAAAGCCAAGGCTGAAAAACGGCAAATAGATAAACGCAAGCCAATTCATCCAGTGGCCGGGTACTGAAAGCGTTGTGCCTATTGCGCTACCAAATATCGGTATGTATGTCAATTTATATAAAAAGTTATAAATGAACATGAGCTTCCACTGTAGTACAAAAAGGCTGGCAATTAACCAGAGAAGCGCTATGGGGATTGCATATTTTCTTGATTTCTTAAAAGTTAGAGACATAAAAGATACAATAGGAATGCTTGTAAGCGATATTATCCAAACTGGATACCATAAATCAGGGGTAACGAGAACCTGGTTAAGGAGAAGCGGCAGGTGTGAAACATCATAAAACATTATTGATGGCGGACCAAAGACAACGGTTGACCATACATGGCCTATTAGCAAAAAAACACTGTAAAAATTTATATTTCCAGAAGCCCATGAAATTGATCCTGAAGAATAGCTCCTATATCCTAAAGCATTTATTGCAGTTAAGGCGCTAGCGTTGCTAGAAAAATAAGCTTGAAGGTAAAGGTAAAAAGCAGGAAGCGCTGAAAAGACTAAAGAAAAAATGGAATATTTTATTGCATTAGAACTTCTCTGGCTTACAGAATTAATTAACGAAATTATCAATGACGTCAATATGAACATCGGGAGATAGTCTGGGTCCAGCAGTACTGAAACCATTATCATGCCGGCTATCATAGCATATGTATAAAATTTCTCGGGAGAAGATAACATTAAAATTATAGAAATTGAAATCATTATGAGGATTAGGCTGTCAGCCCACGTACCACCATCTGCATTCAGGTTTATCGCCGAAAGATTGGAATACGCAAATAAGAATATCGCCAGCTTGCCTAGGTTTTTCTGAAACCCACTTATCGGAGCTATCTTTTGAGAATAAAATTTAACAGAAATATGAGCAAAAACATAGCATAATACAGCATAGAGTAAAAAAGTATAGTATATGAATACCCTTTCCCTGATCGCCAAGTTACTAGTTAGGGCTGAAATAAAGTAATATGGCCATGTTATTATGATTCTGTCGAATGAAAAACCATTAAGTGGGCTCGAAAAAACAATAGCCAGAGGCGAAAAGCTTGATGTAAGTGGAAAATGCTGGTCTGCATAAGCCCAGAGCCCGGGTTTAAACAGAAGACCCCATAAAGAGAGAGTTGGGATCGTAACTAAAAATGCCAACCATACCAGTTTCTCTGAGGTCCTAATCACATTATATGTTACGTTATGAACGTTTAAAAGCTTTGGTCCAGTTAAGTGACGGGTTAGAACAAAAGCAAGCTTAAAGTGGCTTGCTCACCGCATTGTTATGAACTACAAGGAGGTGAACAAGCCAAAGTTGGATATAAATTGGAGAACCTTACGTCTATAATTGAAGGGGAGAGGATAGGAGGGCTGCAGGAGCAGGTTGTGCATGAAATGGTCAATGAAGGATATAAGATGGCAGGATCCTATCAAAGGAAACTTGTAACAAGCCTAGGAATTACTGAGCTGAAAATAATCAAGCTAAAAAGGGGGAATAAAATTACCTCTCCAATACTGGATAGATTGGGTATAAGAAGGGAAAAATATTCTAGAGAAGTGAAGATGAAGCTGGCCGACATGGCATCAGTCGCTTCATACGGTGAATCAAGCAGGATGTTCAAGAATATTTCAGGCATTGACCTGCCTAAAAGCACAATACATGGATTTGTTCAGGAAGTGGGCAGCCTGATCGAGTTCAATGGGAAAGTGGCTAAAAATTCGGTTGTTGAGCCTGACGGCACCGAAGCTCACTTAACTGGCCAGAAGAACAGCTCGATAAAGGTTGTAATTTCATATGATCAGGAAGGCCGTAAGAAGAGTTTGCTGAACGTTTCAGTTAACAGAAACTGGACAATACCCCAAGGAACATTCACAGTATCAGATGCTGAAAGGGAAATTGAGAATAACGTTGATACATATATTCATCAATTGAACTTGGTGCACGCAATAAGGGACAGCCTGTTCATGATGTGGATGGAGCAAAGGAGGAAAGGGACCAGATGCCGGACAGGATGAAGGCCGTGCTGCAGGCACTTGTCAATTCTGTGAAGAAACACGTTATGGACAAGGATATGGGTGCCCTTTCGTCAAGAATTGATAAAACGCTCAGTGAGCTTGAAGCTCTGGCTTCGTAGCTTGAAAGCGGTGGATACCAAAGAGCTGCAAGGTTCATAAGGGCTCACTCTCGTTTTATGGTTACGTTTGCGAGGGTTGCCATAAGTGAGGGGAAGAGAATACCTTCAAACGCAATAGAGAGGCTGATGGCGGAGATAATGAGGAGGTGCATATGGGCAAGGTGGAGCGATAAGGGGCTTGAGAACATACTCAAAATAAGGCTGTTCAGGATAGTTGAGCCTGACAACTACATGAAGTTCTGGCAAAGTTATATACATCCGGTGGTAAGGAGGTGATGTCGGTCATGGCAATGTGCCTAACCGGTGGCTGAACGGCACCGATAATTTGCGAGCATGGCAGCAATTTCACCATCCATGGACATTAAGGTTGTATACAGGGTCATATGGTCTTTTGTCAATTATTATCGATCCGCAGACATAGATTCTTTCTTTCAAGGAAAGTTTGTTATGCTTATGGCAGTTGTAGCACTTCTGCGTGTGTCTGTCAATTTCATATGTGTTTTTATGCTTTCTTAACTTTTTCAGTTTGGTTATGCCAGTATTTTGCACCTTACTGCCGAACCACTTTGACCACGCTGTCATCATGAAAGCTTACGAGTCATTGACAGCTAACCTTATCCATCCTTTCATTTGTCAGATGCTCATACTCCTTCTTGCCAAAAGCATACCGCAACTTTTTGACCTTGTAATCTGCATTAACAAAAAGCATATTGGCGATCCATCGCTTAAAAGTGATGGCTTTATGATCAGTAAAGAAGTACTGTACACGGTTATAATCGTCAAAGATCAAATTATACCAAAAAATCAAAAATCCTGTAAGAATTGAAAGATGGTTGACATATTATATGTACCTCTTAGGGCTGACGGGAAAGAAGTCTTAAAAAAAGGGCCGTTTGAGCTGTCCTAGGCTATATAACGATTCCAAGAAGTTAAGCTCCATACCTGCATGGATAACCGGGTTGGTTAAAGAACTGAGACTAGATGTAATTATTCCTTAATTATTGTATAGTTAATGGTTCAAAATATTTAAAATGAGGTAATAACACAACTCAGAACGAAATTAACGGCTTTACGCAGAAAGCCTATCAGTTACTTGCAGATGAATCTTCTAACGCAAAGTAAACTTCCTCGAAAACTTCCATAAATCTCACCAGATTAGAATATAATACCATCACATCCAAACTTTCCGCGTTTTGCGCAAGCTCCAATAGTTCACTTAATTCATCAGCTGTAGACCCAGTTATGATTTTTGCTGAAACGAGTGACAGCGGCAATTCTATGTCATCCCTTTTTTTTAACACATTCTTTGCCTTCTGGATGACGATTTTAGCAAGACCCTTTATTCCATCTACAGACTTGTTTCTAATTTCTGTGTTTTTTATGAATTCATCAGGCTTCAGCTTAACTGCAGCCTCCACTAATGCATAATATTCCCAAAATTCTGTCAAATTTGCAAATTTAGCCAGTGCACAATATATTTGCTTTTCCTAAGAGTCAAAAGAAGCCTTACATGATGATAGGTTATGCTTAAAACGTAGTTGTTAGAGAAAACTCACTCCTATAGTAGCTCTGCCAGTATAACACTTCAGTTACCTTCGCAGGTATAGAATTTCACTCTTTTAGAGAAAATTATTAGGGGCCTCATCGGCTTAAACCAATGAGTCCAACAGGATTTTGGTAAGGAAATTATTTAAGCTCTCCCCAAGAGCTTTAAAAGAGTGGCTTGACATAAAGGTGGCAAGGAACTCAAAGTACTAGTCTGAGGATAAAGTTATTGATCTACATATCGTTGAGCAACACTTTTGCTAAATCATGCTCAAAGGACTTGGCAAAGGACATAAATGCACCATCCCCGGATGTAATGTTAAGGAGGCCCTTGACCCAACCAAAGCACTGTTAATGCTTTAAACAAAGCTAACATGAAGCTTGTAAATAAGCGTGCCTAAGGATGGTCATAGATTACACTGAATAGCCTTACTATGGTAAGATCTGCATGTACGTGATAAGAGTAGAACAGATACCTTCCACACCTTTACAACGATAAGCGTTGTTAGAATAATATAAGGAAAGGCTAACACTATGCTCATTGCCAGTTACAAGGCTTAATATAAGGGAGTAGATTGTTAAAAGGCTAATAACAATTACTGGTAACGGTATAATTTAGTCATATATTTTTGGCAATTATATCTAAAAAATGTGATGTTACTACTTCAATAAGCTGTACTGCATCTACAACTATATGGACCCGAAAGCACTGGAGGAAAGGCGCAAAATAGCCATCAAATTACTTCTGGAGAAAAACATGTCACAGAAGGAGGTGGCAGAAGTCGTTGGCGTAACACAGAGCGGAGTGAGCAGGTGGTGGACTAAATACAAGAGTGAAGAAAATCTGGATGCTTTAAATTCAACAAAGCACACGGGAAGGCCGCCCATGTTGAATGAATCACAGAAGGAGGAGCTTGTTCAAATACTTCTGAAAGGAGCAGAGAGCTATGGGTTTGAAACTGACATGTGGACAACGGAAAGGGTCTCCAAGGTTATATATGACAAGTTTGGAATAAAGTACCACCCAGACCATGTAAGGAAGATACTGCATTCCCTTGGCTTATCCTGGAAGAGGGTAGAAAGTGTGGCAAGGGAAAGGGACGAAAG
>JBMFVR010000044.1:0-9274 GCA_049965895.1 Nitrososphaeria archaeon
AAAATAAGTGAATCGGATGCCAAACAGCTAGAGCAGGCCGAAAATGAATTAAATGAAGCCATAAAGGCCAATGACGTCCAAGCGGTAAAGCAAAAAATTGAAGCCATAAAATCGATGATGGAAAAGATAGGCTCAAGCATGTATCAGAGCGCTCAGCAAAGCCAAGCAAGCACTCAACAGAGTCAACCGCAAGCTAGCGAAAATAAAAAAACATATGACGTGAGCGGTGAAAAGGTGTCCTGACTCTGAATGAGTTATCAAGGGAAGAAGGATTATTATGAAATACTTGGAGTTTCGAAAGACTCAAGCCAGGAAGAAATAAAAAACGCTTATAGGAAACTGGCATTAAAATACCATCCTGACGTAAATAAATCTAAGGAAGCTGAGGAAAAATTTAAGGAGATAACTGAGGCATACGCTGTTCTATCAGATCCAGAAAAAAGAAAGCAATATGATATGTATGGAGAGGAAGGCATACACGCTCAATACACTGATGAGGACCTTTTCAGAAATGTTAACTTTGATGATATATTTAGGGGGTTCGGGTTCAACTTTGATGATATATTTAGGACTTTCTTTGGCAATTATGGTGGTTACCGGCAGGAAAGCCTTGACCTAGGTTACGACCTTGACCTTACTCTTGAAGATTTAGCATCAGATAAGCCCAAGTTGATAGAACTTAACAGAATAGATCCATGTCCTGTATGTAAGGGAAGCGGCTTGGAGCCGGGCGGAAAGTGGATAACGTGCCCACAATGCAACGGTACAGGTCAGAAAAGGGTTGTAAAAAGGGCAGGCTTTGCAAGTTTTGTAACAGTAAGCATATGCGATAGATGTCATGGAACAGGAAAGATAGCTGATAGACCGTGCGGGTCATGTGGAGGAACGGGGAAGGTCAGGAAAAACGTGAAAATAGAGGTTAAAGTGCCTGCTGGCATAGATGACGGAGATCAGCTCAGGATAAAGGGGGAAGGCAATTTTGGAAACGGCAGACGTGGCGACCTTTACCTTACCGTGCACATTGTGCCACATCCGAAGTTCAGAAAGGAGGGGCAGGATCTGGTTTCAACATTAAGTGTAAATTTTCTTGATGCAATTCTGGGGAATGAGATAGAAACAGAGGGTTTGAATGGAGAAAAAATAAAGGTAAAAATAAAACCATATACGCAGCCCGATGATTTGATAAAAATAAAGGGCAAGGGCTTACCCAAACCGCATGGATTTGGAAGGGGCGATCTAATTTTTAAAGTTAAAGTTGCATTGCCGACAAATTTAAGCGACAAACAAAGGGAAATCCTTGAAGAACTAAGGCGAATCAATACAATTAAATAACCAAAATACTACAGGTTTTAATACTTATGATTACATCAAAAACGTTAGGAGTTTGTGGACGATCGGCGCGCGTCATGTAAGCATGCACCTATAGGACGCCAAACTGATGTGCGCCGCCCAATTAGGTTGCAGACAAACCCACGTTGTCATGAGGGTCGTGTGTTATAATCATGAAGGTATGCTATAATGCACAAAAGTTAATACCTTGTGCATTCACGGTGTATATAATAAAAAAGGTTCCTGCTGTTTAATGTATGGCTGTAAATTCATTTATTATTTTAAAAACGAACTTTTTAGCTGTGTTCAATTTACAAAGTATAATCTTTGGAAATAAATAAATAGTGATAAAATTGTAGAATGGCGTTAATGAGCGCTAATACCACAGAACTAAAGCCAATAAAAGACGTTATTAGTGAATTGGGTGTAGATATAAATAAAGGACTTTCTGATGAAGAAGTAAAAAATAGAATCAAAAAGTACGGTTATAACGAAGTTGAAGAAAAAAAGGAATCGTCGGTAAAACGGCTATTAAAAAAATTCTGGGGATTAACATCATGGATGCTCGAAATCACAATGGCGTTAACATTAATTCTTCACAAATTTTTGGATTTTTATGTCGTAACTGGTTTGCTACTACTCAACGTAATCTTGGGATTTGCCCAAGAACAGAGGGCAAGCGCTGCACTTGAAACACTCAAACAAAAATTACATGTAATGACTAAAGTTATGAGAGGCGGTTCATGGAAGACTATTTCTGCAAGGGAGCTTGTCCCCGGAGATGTAATACGGGTAAGGGCCGGGGATTTTGTGCCAGCAGATTTACGAATATTGGAGGGCAACGTTGAAGTTGATCAGTCAGCCCTAACTGGAGAATCACTCACTGTATCAAAAGAAACAGAAGATCAAGTATACTCTGGATCGATAATCAGGCGGGGTGAAATAACCGGGATAGTAGTTGGTACAGGCGCCCATACTTTTTTTGGTAAAACAACAGAATTAGTAAAGATTGCTAAACCCAAACTGCATATGGAAGAAGTGATTTCTCAGGTAGTAAAGTGGTTGTTAGTAATTGTTGTTGTACTTCTAGGCGCTGCCCTTGTATTTTCAGCAATAGAAGGGCAAAACCTGCTTTACCTGCTGCCGCTAGCTCTTGTTTTACTTGTTTCAGCAATACCGGTTGCATTGCCAGCAATGTTCACAATAACAATGGCATTGGGATCAATGGAACTATCTAAGAAAGGGGTACTGGTAACAAGGTTAAGCGCATCAGAAGATGCAGCTAGCATGGATACTTTATGCGTTGACAAGACTGGAACCATTACGCATAATACGCTTTCAGTTGTGGAGGTTGTATCATTAAACGGATATACTCAAGATAATGTCATAGAATATGGTACTCTAGCATCTCAGGAAGCCAACCAAGACCCAATAGATTTGGCATTTATTAATGAGGCAAAGAACAGAAAAATAAATCTTTCAAACTATACTGTAAAGCGCTTTATTCCATTTGATCCTTCCACAAAAAGAACTGAAGCGATAGTGAACATGGGAAATAGGGAAATAAGAATTGTAAAGGGGGCAGTTAATATTATATCAAAACTGTGTTCAATGGATGAAAAAACAAAAGAGCAAGTAAACGATGCGGTAGAAAAAATGGCCAATAATGGTTACAGAAGCCTTGGTGTAGGATTAATTGAAGGAGATAAAACAGAGTTAGTGGGCGTTGTTGGGCTTTATGATAAGCCACGGTCAGATTCATCAAGGCTAATTTCTGAGCTCAAAAGCCTAGGTATAAAAGTTAAAATGCTTACTGGAGATGCTGCGCCAATAGCCAAAAGAATGGCAAATCTTGTCGGGCTAGGTGATAATATAACCTCAGCATCAGAATTTCGAAAATTAACTGATGAAACAAAAGTTGCAGAAATAATAGAAAAAAGTGATGGATTTGCAGAAATATACCCTGAAGACAAATACAAAATTGTCAAATCACTACAGCTAAAAAAGCATATAACCGGAATGACAGGGGATGGCGTAAACGATGCACCTGCTTTGAGACAAGCAGAAGTAGGCATAGCGGTGAGCAATGCAACGGATGTAGCAAAAGGTGCAGCAAGTGTAGTGTTGACGCAGGAGGGGCTTATAAATATAGTTGATTTGGTAAAAACTGGCAGAATGATATTTCAAAGAATAGTTACTTGGATTTTCAATAAGGTGGTCAAAACTTTCCAGATAGTTGTTTTTGTTGTGCTTGCCTTTTTTATTTGGGGTAAATTTATAGTCGGTGCTTTTGATGTTCTATTGCTTCTGTTCTTAATAGATTTTGTTACAATTTCAATCTCAACCGATAAAGTCAGGTGGTCAAAGAACCCTGATAGATGGGATGTAAACTGGTTGGTCAAAATATCGATGGTACTAGGCGTGGCGGTGGTCATAGAATCTCTCTTAATAGAATATATAGGGATTAAATACTTTGGGTTATTGAACAACTTAAACAGTCTGCACACATTTGGGTTTGACATATTGCTTTTGTCTGGGATGTTTACCATATTTGTGGTAAGGGAAAGAGGGCACTTTTGGGATTCAAGGCCAAGCAATGTGCTTTTGGGCGCAATACTTGCAGACATAACTTTAAGCAGCCTGATTTCAATTACAGGTATGCCAGGATTGGCTCCTATTCCTGCAATTGATGTGTTGACCGTTATCGGACTTTCAGTGCTGTTTTCGCTGATTTTAAATGACTTCATAAAAATCATGATCCTAAAAAATATAGCAAGCAAATAAGGTAAAATAATTAATGTTACAAATATTTTTAAACCAAGGAGTAGTAGGTTATAAAAGTTAAAATTGGAACCAGTTGATTTACTAAAGGATTTTGAAAAAATGCAACGTGAGCAGAGAGAGAAATGGAAAAACGCTAGGTCATTTATTGACAATTCAGATAGAGAAACGGTGGGATTTATCGAAGGTCCGCCCACAATGAATGGCGAGCCACATATAGGCCATATAAGAGGGCGCGTGATAAAGGATATTTTCTACAGAATGGAAACACTAAAGGGCAGGAAGGTCTTCTTCAGGGCCGGCTGGGATACACAAGGTCTGCCCGTGGAGCTAGAGGCTGAAAGGGAGCTTGGCATAACAGGAAATAAATATCAGGTTCTGAACCAAGTTGGAGAGGACACTCTGGTTAAAAAGTGCAAGGAGTTAGTGCGTAAGTACAACGAATCTTGGGTCAAGGCTGACATGATTCTCGGCATGATGTTTGACTATGACCTAGCATATTGGACGTATAAGGATGAATACATTGAAAAGGAATGGGATATACTAAGAGCTGCAAATGCTAAAGGATTATTATATGAAGATTACAGGGTTGTAGCATATTGCCCCAGCTGCCAGACCAGTTTAAGCAACAGCGAGGTTGCTCTTGGTTATAAAGAAGTTACTGATCCAAGTCTGTTTTATAAAGTAAAGCTGGTTGATCAGGACTCATATTTGATAGTATGGACTACGATGCCATTTACAATTGTAACAGACGAGGCAGTCGCAGTAAATCCTGATGAAATTTACAAGAAACTAAAGGTAGGGAATGAAATATGGTTCGTGGGAAGCACATCGTTGGAATCATTCGTAAAAGTTACAGGTATAGAGTATATAATTTTAGGAGAACTTAAAGGCATTGAATTGGATGGTAAAAGATACACGCCACCTCTCCTTGAGGAAGTGCCTGGCCAGAAAAACATGTTTAATGATGGGTCGGCCCATAAGGTTTTTGCGGAACAATTTGTGGATGTAACTACGGGTAGCGGTATAGTTCATCTTAGTCCGGCTAATGGTGAAGAAGACTTTGAAGTTGGCAAAAAAAGATACCTTCCAGTTTTTAATCCAATTGATGATCAAGTTAGGTTCACAGAGCAGGCAGGAAAATACAAGGGGCTATTTGTAAGAGATGCGGATGATATAATAGCAGAAGACCTTAAGAGAAAGGGCCTTCTTGTTAAATATGGAAAAATAAAGCATTCTTATCCCACATGCTGGAGGTCCGGCCACAAACTGATATATATGGCAAGAAAGGAGTACTTTTATGATATAGGCCAAATAGGTGAGTCAGCTCTTAGCGAGGCTTCTAAGGTTGAGTATTACTATGAGCAGCCAAAAAACAGATTTCTTGATATTATACGGGAGAAGAAACCCTGGTGCATAAGCAGGGAAAGGGTGTGGGGAACCCCACTTCCGGTATGGGTTTGCAAAAACTGTGGAAAAAGGATTTATCTTTTCAGTAGAAGAGAAATAGTGGATAATGCAAAGAGCCTTCCCGACGGTCAAAACTTTGAATTGCACAAACCATGGATAGACAGAATAATAATAAAATGCCCTTATTGTGGCGGTGATGCGTATAGAGAGCCATTTGTTCTGGACACATGGCACAATAGCGGCGCTGCACCATATGCCTCATTAAAAAATGGAGAATACAATAAAATAATACCTGCAGAATTCCTAACGGAAGCAATAGATCAAACTAGAGGATGGGCTTACACTTTATTAATAGAGGGCGTGATTTTTAATGGAAAATCACCTTACAGGTCATTTCTTTTCACAGGCCATGTGGTCGACGAAAAAGGAGAAAAAATGAGCAAGAGTAAGGGCAATGTGGTTTACGCCAATGAAATCCTCAACAAATATCCTGCAGATCTGATCAGGTTGTATCTTATGTGGAAGGCCAGTCCCATAGACACGCTTAATTTTGATATAAAAGAAATGATGGAGAGGCCATACCAGATACTCAACACTCTGAACAACCTGCACACATACTATTCCATTAATGCCAAATATGATAATTATAAATGGTCAGAGGAAAATAGAGGGAAAATTTCTGAAAAGGAAAAATGGATACTTAGCGAGCTAGATGAACTCATCAAGAGTTATATGGAACTTTATGAAAAAAGGAAGATAAATGAAATGGTAAGGGCACTGGATAGATTTTTGATAGAAGAAGTAAGTCAGAAGTACGTGCCAATAATAAGGAATGAACTATGGGACGATACCCCCGAGATGAGCGCAAGAAGAAATGGAATATATTGGACCCTTGGGAAATTACTGAGGTCTCTGGACATATTGTTGCATCCAATTGCGCCCTATCTGACAGACAACCTGTTTGAACAGGTGTTTGATGCAAAGGAATCAATAATCATCAACGGTTTTGAAGTAATCGATGAGCGTCTAGTGGATGCTGCACTAGTCAGCAAGTACAGTTTTATCTGGAACATCGTATCGCTTTCAAACAGTGCAAGAATGAAAGCCAAACTTAAGAGAAGGTGGCCGCTAAATACAATGCTAATTTATTCAGAAAAAAATGTCGATAAATCATATCTTGAATTGATAAAGCAATTATCAAATGTGAAAGAAGTTAAACTGGTCAATGCGCTTAACGAATTGCCAATAGAAGTCAAAATATCTGCAAGAAAGGGCGAACTGGGTAGGGCATTTAAAAAAGAGGCACCAGATGTGGAAAAGGCCATTCAAAGCATACAAAATGAGGAGCTGGTGGAGCAGATAATGAAAAATGGGCAGGTTAATGTTGGTAAATACATAATTCCAGCAGCGCTGTTTGACATACACTATATTCCAAGAGAAGGATATGAGCTGGCCGCAGACAAGAATTTAGTAGTAGTTTTAAGTCTTAAAAGAGATGAAAAGCTAGTTAATGAAGGATATATCAGAGATGTAGCCAGAAGGATTCAGTACGCTAGGAAAGAAAAAGGGTACAACCCTACAGATATAATTGAAAGCGCCGATCTTTATGTGGAAGATAAGGAACTTTATGGTGTATTGTTTAATAAAGAGGATGTTCTAGGAAGTCTGACCAGGGTAAAGAAAATAACCACTTATTTAGGAAATCCAAATACAAATGGCTATTTAAAAATGGATCTTGACGATAAAGTCCTATATATAAAAATTTAAGGTGTGTCAATTCCATAATCTGTTCGATTTATGCTGGCAATTAACAAAATTCACTTCAACCGTTTAGGTCATTGAAATGCAATACCAACTTCATTATAATAGAAGACTTTGATCTGAGCCTGTTCTTTATATAATCGAATTTTGGTTCCCTACAGTGGAAACAATGCTTCTTTTCATAAGTTATCATCGCGCATCATCATCTACACGTATCGTTGTACCAAGTGGCTTTATCAGCATAAATTGTCTGCATCCGTGCAAGTTTATAAAATAGCATTCAGTGAGTCCCGATTGTCCAGCCAGCCTTAATTATAGAAACACCAGAGCTTTGGTTCGAAGGCTACTGGATCATTTCCTGTCATGCATTTTAATCTAATTGGCAAACATCAATAATATAATAATGTTTATCAATGCAAAACAAATCAAATATAAATGAATGCCTTACATCTATTTTATTGGCTTAAGAATACAATAGGCTTGAGAGACAAGGCATACAAATACTGTTTTCCTGATTTGTAACTTGGTCACCTACCAGTGAGTGGATCTATAGAAAAATAAATTTCATTTACCAGTGATTTGTTAATTCTGTAAAATTGACAATATGATTTTTTATTGGTAACATTATAGAAACAGACATGAAAATGCTCTATATATCATCAAGTGTGGGACTGGGCCATGTAACGCGTGATTATAGACTGTCCTTGGAATTTAAAAACCATGGTTGGAGTGTGATTTGGATAACTTCCGGCATCGCATTGGAATACTTAAAGTCAAAAGGAGAAACTGTGCATTATATTTCAAATGAATTAAAAAGCATGGGGGACAGTTTTGAAAAATTTTTCAAGCAGGGTAAAATGTCCCCAAACTTTAAAAACATTATAGACCTTTATAGAACATTTTCATACAATAAAAGGAAAATCAATGAAATTAATTTAGATGAATATGATGCAATTATAAGTGATGAAGGGTGGGAGCTGCTAGGCAAAATAAATGGGAAAACTTTCTTTATAACCGACTTCGAAGAATTTTCAGGGAGATTTGGGACTATAGGAAACTATCTAATTAGAAAGCTAAACAGTTGGTATCATAATTCTCTAGCCAAAAATACTGTAAATTATTATGTAGGACTATCATCTCCGATGCAAAGAAATTTTAAATACTATGGTCAAATATTCACTCATGGTACTACTTATCCTAAAACAAACGATAAAAACTACATTCTAGTAACATTGGGAGGAACAAAGGCTGGAACCAGCATCATACAGAAAATAAAAAGGGCAGGCATTCCTCTAATGATTCAGAGCCCCAATTATGGCGAAAACCGATTTAATCCTCTATCACTAATGGCAAATTCATCTGCTGTAATATGTATGGGTGGTTATGGTTCTCTAATAGAAGTTTCAGCTATGAGGAAAAGGGCTATAATTAATGTACCGTTTAATGATTTTGAGCAGGAATCAAACGCCAAACTTTTCAAAGAAAAAAAAGGATACAGGGTAGTATATATTAATCAAGATGTAAATTATGAGAATATGATAAACAGTATAATGGAGGAAGAGCCTGATCCCCCTGTATTTAGAGATGCAGCCGCTGATATTGCTAATGATATAGAAATTAATTTATAATTTATTGGCAAAATAACAAAACGGCAGATTTCGACGAGCAAAAATGCTTTTAGGTTTATATAATTATTCTATTAGCATAAGCAATTATGTTAGCAAATAGAAAAATATAGCACACACATCAAATTTGCTAAATTATGATTAAATAGTCACTCTAAAATAGTGTATAATACTCACATTGCTTTGACAGATAGCAGGGTCGTTTTGAATAAACACAGATATATTGAACACGTGTAGTTTCTTGAAATTATTAACGCGCTGTTTCATGTTCATATCTCTCTCCCTCCATCCTCCAATTGCTGCACTGGCAGCTTCCTCCGTCCATCCCACTTCCTATAGAACGCCTGCACTGGTGTTTCCAGATTATC
>JBMFVR010000045.1:0-9102 GCA_049965895.1 Nitrososphaeria archaeon
CTCCATACTCTATTATCTAGCTTACAGGAATAAAAGCTGGAAGGTGCTTATGGCTGCGGGCATACTGACAATAGTTGGAATGTTCAGCATAATATTCATATCAGATATAATTCCACAGGCAATTACTTGGTATTACAGCAACAGCTTCGTTTCACCCCAGAATTCACTGTGGATCTATGAATTGAGAACCCAGTTTAATGGGGTAAGCCCGTGGACAATACTGCCTCTTGTGGTTGATAGGTACAATGCGCTTTGGTTCGCCGGCTCTGTGTTATTTATGATGGGCTTCCTGCCACTTGGGGCACTGCTTCTGCCTCTAGAAGAGCATGAAAAAATAGGACACCTGTGGATCTTCAAGTGAAAAATTAATGAATACAAAGTACACAACGCCCTTTGTAAAGATCAAGGTAGGTGTATTAAGGGATCCCTGCGTAACTTCAGGCGAAGCCACATGTGATTCTTCGGAGCTTGTAAAGCGCATAAAGGAGCTTCATTCAAAAGCCATCGTTATAGTAGGGGTCTATGATGATGATCATCTTAAGCTTTACAGGGAGGCAACCATAAAGGCTGGAATCAATCCAATCCTCATGAGGGTTGTGGATTATAGGTGGGGGGACCAGTACATAAAGCAGAACATTGCTGTGCTTGAGCATAACTGGATAGCTGACATGGCAGAGGAGACCGAAGTTACCATGCCGGTGAGCAGGAGAGAAGTAATAACCGGCGCTGTAAGGGTTGGAAAGGACAGGATTGATAAGCCCGTTTTTCTTCCAGATCGCTGCAATGGCCTGTACCGGGCCTGCACAATCTGTCAGGATTCCTGCCCATACGGTGCATTGAGTATAGATAAGAAGAGCGGGATAGGCATAAACTATGAAAAATGCACATCATGCGGGCTATGCGTCAGCGCATGCCCCACCAGCGCAATTCAGTTTCCATCGGTGTCTCAGCAATCAATCTATGATTTATCTCAAACTGAAGGTAAAAAGGTAATTTCGTGTTATAAGGACCAGGGGGACTCGGTAAAATTACCATGCATAGCTATGCTTTCAGCAGAAGACGTCGTTGCGCTCAGGAGTTCAGGGGAGCTGGTCATTAAATGCCCTGGATGTGAACTCTCAAAGTTAACAGATGGCATCAAGAGCTTTGCATCAGGTCTAAATTCGATTGTAGGCGGAATAGCGGTTCAGGCACCTGACAAAAACGAAGCTGCAGGACCAGTTAAAGAATTCAGTCTTGACCTCGCAAACGTCAGTAAAAGGCTTGAAGTGAGAAAGCTTGTTGCTTACGAAAAAGTGAGGGATCTGCTGCTTTACAATGTGGAAGTTGATGGCGAATCGTGCACCATGTGTGAAAGCTGCGCCAGGTGGTGCCCTACATCGGCCCTAAGGATAGAAACTAAAGATGGGAAATCAGCACTGACCTTTGACCCTGAAAGCTGCACTGGCTGCAAAATATGCGTCAATGTATGTCCGGCACCGGGCAACAGCGGTGAGGGTAAAGCTGTGCGTGTAAGAAGGGCAAAATCAGAGAGGAAAACGCTTGTGGAAGATTATGTTGTAAGATGCAGGATCTGTGGTGCTCCTGTGGGGTCAAGGAGGTCTCTGGACCATGTGAAGGCTGTAATGGAAGGCAGGGGAATGCAGGTTGACGATGAATGGCTGGAGCTGTGTCAAAAACACAGGTCAGAATACTCCTTTAAAAGGATGTTCAGCATTAACGCGCAGTTCAGGCCAAGGGGTGCAAATAAAAGTGGCTGATTACAGGTCGGTTTCGGCTGATTACAGGCTTTTCTCATTCATTTTGCTTGGTCCTAAATATGCACCTGACGTCAAGGAGCTTGCCAGTTACGTCACTGGCAGGGATTACTTTGATGACCTTAAGGGGGTCATTGAAATTTTGGAGAAGGGCGATGTAGACAGGCTGCTTACGGAGTACACTTCCTGTATGGTGAACGATTTCAGGGAGATCAAGTGCCCCCCTTATGAATCATGGTATACGGAAAGAACAGTTTATGGCAGGGTGATCGGTAAGCTGATGCCACTTTATTCAAGGTACGGTGTTAACCCACAGAAAGAGCTGCCGGACCATGTTTCAACTGAAATGGAGTTTGTTTCATTCCTCTACTTTGTTTCCCAGGATGATGAAGCAAACGATTTTGTCAACAAACATATAATAAGCTGGGTGCCCAGGCTGGCGGAGGATATAATGACCAATGCAAGGGGCGATTACACTGCGCTTATTGGCAGGTCGCTTTCAAAGTTCATGCAGAGTGAAAGGGAAAGGATCCTTAAAATAAGATCGGAACCGTAAAACTTTCATAAAAATGAATCTTTGTCTAATATTTCCAGAAATACCAAAAGACTCTTAAATAATCATTAATCATGCAAATGTAGAGGTGTGCTAATTGTCAAAACAGGGTGTTGATCAGGCTCAGATGGCTTTGCCAATAATGAGGATAACTCTTGGGTGGCTATATTTTTCAGCGATGCTGAGGAGGGTTGTTAACGTGCCGGCAAAAATGATCCCATCCTAAAGCGCATATGTGGGCGGAAAGCTCATAACATTTATCCCGCACGCGTGGCTAATAGGTGGAATTCTTCAATACACAATACTTCATCCAGCTCTGCTGTTTGACTTTCTCGTGCTCTGGACGGTTCTTGAAGGACTGTTCGGGCTGTTCATGATGCTAGGTTTCATGAGCAGACTTTCAGGGCTGGTCATAGCATTGCTTGCATGGGGCATAGGGCTGGGCGCAGGATGGATAGGGACAACATGCCTTGATGAGTGGCAGATTGCCGCAGTGGAGGGAGCAGCCGCGCTGGTATTTGTATTTGCGGGAAGCAAATGGCTTTCGGTTGACCAAGTGCTTGTCAAAAAATATCCAGATGGTCTAAGGATTGGCAGGTGGCACATACCGCTCTGGTGATATAAAAGTGAACAAGTTTCTTGCTTTCCTCGTAATCGGGCTGGTAATAGCTACGGGGTTCACCATGGTCACATATCAGGTGTTCTTTGGAGGATTCACAGATCTACACAACCTTTCCAAAACACCAGCATATGATCTGAATGGGACCAGGGTATTTACAAATGGGACCGTGCTCATGCAAATAGCACGGGTTGATGGCCCAGACACCTATGGTGGATTCATCGTACTGGTTCAGCTTATTGGGCCAAATGGCAGTGTGGTTTACCAGTGGAATGCACAGCAGCTTGGGAGCATCCCTGCCAGCAACATCCATAACCAGTATCCATTACATCCGGTCAAGGGTGACAAATTCGCACTGGTTGTCCCTCTGGGACAGAACGCAAGTGTTGTGCTTAATGTTCCTTTTGCGCTTAAAGGTGGAACGTACACTGTTAGAGCCTACGATGTTGACGGCCAGGACAGCGCGTACGGAATCAGCTTCCAGGCAACTGTGCAGGCATCTTCCTGAATCCAGTGAACATATAAAAGGAACTCAACGCAATTTCTCTGTATACGATCAGGTCTATATGCTTTAAGATTCTGTCCCTTATCTCTGAATTTTTAGGATTTCTATTGTATATATAGTATATATATCTGAAATGTTCAGGCTCAGCGCCTGCAAGCGCTGCAAGGTTGGGCTGCACATAATGCAGATAAAATCCATCTACAGCTCTGAACAGGGCATTGTCAGGCTTGCCCATGGCCAGAGCTCCCACAATATTCCTTGAAACCCTTGCCATTTCTGAAATCACGGTTTCAACATCATCCGCAGCATGCAGCGCAAAGCTGCTCATTACCATATCAAACGAACCGTCCCTGAATGGCAAATGGGAAAATGACGCCATGACCCTGTTCTCAGCTTCTGACGACCTTATCATGTTTTCAGCATAATCCACCATTACGATTTCCGTTCCAGGTGAAGCTCGCCTTAAAATTTCAGAAAGCTCGCCCTTTCCGGCGCCCACATCAAGGGCATTTCTTGGGATTTCCGCCGACAGGAGCATTTCTACCAGCTTGCTCCTCCACCTTCTGTCCTGTTTAAATGAAATGATTGAATTAGCCCTGTCATAGGAATCCGAAATTTCATTATAAATGGATTTGAGTTCTGAATGATTGTTGTACATATGAGTTCCCGAACTTCTCTTATAATACAATTTCAGCAAGTCTTTCAATTTCTTCAGGCAGGTGAATCAGAGGCACATCGTTTATTTTGTTTATGCCCTGGATCTTAAAGCTCACGATACAATCAGGATTCCCGTACTGTTCGTTAAAGCTGAATATCTGGTTTGCATCAGAAACGCAGAGCACATGTTTTACATTTTCCAAATGCAACATCCTGCTCTTGAACCCTTCGACAAATAGGTAATCCAGGTTATCGTCCCTGAACAGGTTAAAGAGCTCCTCAGTGGGTGTGCCGCGGGTGTTTGCCTTCCTTATGGTTATTATTTCGTTATCTGTTACGGCAACGACCACCGATGCCCCGGCCCTCATGTGCTTCCATGTGTCCTTACCCCTGTAATCAAATGAAAAGCTGCCTGAATGTATGTGTTTCATCGTTCCAACAATCTTGCCATCTTTTGCCAGCCTTTCGGTCAGCATTTCAATGGCCCTCGTCTTTCCAGAACCGCTGTCACCGACAAAGTTTACTACCTTCAGCTCACACCTTCATCCCCGTGCTGATGTTGGAAAACCCATGAACCCCTAGCACTGTAACATTAACAACGTCTCCCCTTTTTACCTTTTCTCTTGGCTTTAACCTCAAAAACCCTCCAGCCAATGGGAGGTTTGAAAGTATATTCATTCCCCACTTTAACGGTTCTGCATGAAGGCCGTTGGACTCAGAAACTAGCCTAATGAGCCTTACCGCATCAAGCTCATGGCTGTTAACAAGGTCATCGTTCATTATGGCACTTATGGTTTTTGAATCAGGCTTCATTCCAGTCAGCATGCCTATGACAGGCACTGCGGTAAGGAAGAAGGAAATTGTTGAAGAAACGGCCTGCCCGGGAAGCACCATGATCGGCTTTGACCCTATCAGTATTAGGCCAGTTGGCTTTACTGGTAGGAGTTCTATTCCATGATATACAGCTCTTGCACCGCTGCACTGTAGAACCCCATCGTAAGTGTTGTCATTGTCACCAACTGAACTGCCACCCAGGGTAATCACCGCATCAAGGTCTCCAAGCATTTCACTGATTCTCTGAGCTATCTCATCCTTGGAACCCTTTACGGTACCCATGGGAAGAGGCACGGCGTTGATTCCATTCAGGTAATCGGCCACAAGGTAACGATAGGTGTTAACAATGGCCCCTTCAGCGCAATCATCAAGCTCCCTCAGCTCATCCCCCACTGACAGTATACCCACGCGGGGCATCCTGAATGCCCTGATGTAATTTATGCCTGAAGCTATGAGCATCGCAGCATGAGCCGCTGTAACCTGCTGCCCGCTCTCTATTATGGTGTAACCTTTGCTGAAATCCTCACCCCTTAAAATTACATTTTTCCCCCTCTGTATCTCCCGCCTGAGCTCGATATATTCACCGTCAACCCTTACATCCTCCACCTTTACAACGGCATCTGCCCCCTGAGGGATTTCAGACCCAAGGGATACATAGTAAGCTTCATCAGTTTTCAACGGTGGTGCTTTTAGTCCGGGCAGCACCTTTCCTGCAATCTTAAACCTGGCTGGAGACTGCACAGTTGCGTTATGCGTTTGCTCCGAGAGAATAGCGTATCCATCCATTGCGCTCCTTTCAGTCTGAGGAACGTCAACTGGCGCAATAACTGTTTCAGCAGATGCGCGTCCAATCGCTCTGTCAACCCTCACCCTTTCATCCATAACCCTTGAACTGCTGAGGCTTGACTTTACAAGTTCCATGGCCATTTCATATGTAATGAGCTTGAGTGGGCGTGTCACAAATCAATCACTTTTCTTGCTGAGTCATTGAGTTTTAAATAGTCTTCCGTTGTATTTACGTTGCGGAATGAACTGAGTTCAGGGTCGATCTCCCTGAAGCCTTCTGCATCCACAAATACAGCATCGGGTAAGAGGTTGACCATATCCCTCACTGCCTTAACATCATTTATGTCAACCGTTTTCAAAGCATCTGAACTGTAAACCGAGCAGAGTGGCTCCATCTTTCCCTTCAGAACTGGAACAACGGCCGAGTGACCATCTGCCAGCGCACGCAGCCTCTTAATTACTTCGACATCTATAAGTGGCATGTCAGTGGCTATTACCGCAAAGTACCCATGGTGGGAGTTCATCGCAGCGGTCATGATGCCACCTATGGGGCTCATCGTGTAAACTGAATCCATTAGAATCCTCACTTTCTGTGGCAGCACAGCCCTAAATGGGCCAGGATCCTTCCTTCCAACAATAACCATTACATCATCACTAAAACTTGAAAGCTTTTCAGCTATGACCTGAACAAATGGCCTTCCATTAAACCTTAAAAATGCCTTGTCAATTCCCATCCTCGAGCTCCTTCCCCCAGCCAGCACCGCAGCTGAAAGGCCATTTACCATGCGCTCTAATTGATGGTCCCAATTGATAAACCATTCTTTAGCATCATCTCACGGCCGTGAGATACACATGCTGCGGATGAACCAAGAGTGGGATGGTTTTTATGATGGTCAATCTGCAACCTTCCATTCATCATCATCATCAGTTATGTTTAATAATAAGCAATTGCCCCGAAACATTATGGGGTGATAAGTTGATTGATTGGTAGTGCCACGGACATAATAATAATAATCATCGTGGCAGTGGTGCTCTTTGCTGGTGCCAGCAAGATACCGGAAATCTTCAGGTCAATGGGCAGGGCAAAGGGTGAATTCAAGAAGGGGGAACTTGAATCAGAAATGGAACTGAAGAAGATGACACAGACTTCTGAACCCACAAAGGAGGAAAAGGTTGACCAGCTCCAGAAGCAGATAGCTGACCTTCAGAAGCAGCTTGAAGAGCTAAAGAAGGAAGACAAATCTCAGTAAGCGGATTGGATTAAAAATGCTCGGGAGCCTCTCTGACACGCTGATAATAATCTTTATAGCTATATTGATGCTTGGAGGGGAAAAGGACCTGTCAGGAACTGCAAGAAAGCTTGGCAAGATGTGGGGCGACCTGCGCAGGTCTGAAAGCGATTTTAGAAAGGAGATAACAAGGGAGCTCAACGTGGATGATCTGGGGATTGATTTTACGGACAATAAGCCCTACAGCTCAAATGATGCCAGGGTGAGGGAACTAGAGAGGCAGGTGAGGGAGCTTCAGGAAGAAATGGAAAGGATGAAGAAACAAAATGGAAAGGACTGAAGTGGAGGAAACGCATAAGCCGCTTTTATCTCACATAACTGAGCTGTTGCGCAGGCTCAGGACCGTGGTTATCGTGCTGGCAGTTACGTTCTTTGTGTTCTTTGCATTTGGCGTAACAACATTGAGGTTTGCAGGTTACATTGTTCCAGTGCCGTACCCCAGCATATACAACAGCATTTCAGACAATACCATAAAGTTCTTCATAAACCATGAACTGCCTGCCGGGCTAAAACTGATAAACATAAACCCATTTGACCCTCTGTTTGCTTCATTTTATGCCTCGTTTTACCTTTCACTTTTCATAACTGTGCCAGTAATAGTGAAGGAAGTGTGGGGGTTCGTTTCTCCCGGGCTGTACAGGCACGAGCGCAAACTGTTAAAGTACACGGTGATTCCCGCGTTCATTCTTTTTGCTGCAGGATCAGCATTCGCTTATTTCATAATAGTGCCTTTCATGATGAGGTTTGTGTTGCTTTACACTCAGATGCTTGGGGTTGAGCCAACGCTTAGCCTGAGGGCGTTTGTGAACACTGTCATTTCTCTCATGATGGTAACGGGTATAGCCTTTGAATACCCACTTGTAATGAGCATACTTACGTACATGAGGGTTGTTGCAGCGCAGAGCTGGAAGAGGAACTGGAGGTGGGGAATTCTCGGAGCCTTTGTAATAGCATGGATGATTTCTCCAGGCACAACTGGTGGGGTGATTGAAACAGTTATAGGGCTTATACTTTCTGGGCTGTACTTTGTTGGGGTTGCAGCATCTTACACCATTCAGAAAAGGCGTTTAAAAACCTGAAAGGTTGCTATACAAATGTCCACTTTAAATGCGTTTTTTGATTTTGTCATAAACAACTTTAGAATAAAATGCAATTTTCTATCTGAAATTTAGCAATAATTGAACAACAATATGCAGAGATGTATATAATTTGGCAAGAGTATAACAATATGATGAAAATAGAGGGTAAGGAGGAGGTTATAGTTAATCCAGATGAATTCTGGAGTTTCCTTTCTACGCCAGAAAAGGTAGTAAAATGCGTTCCTGGGGTTCAGAGCTGGAAGATTGAAAATGAAATAATTTATGCAAAGATCAAGGTTGGTATAGGGTTCATAAAGGGCGCCTTTGACACAACTACAAGGATCCTCAGCAATGATGTTGAGCACAAGGCGGCAGAGCTTGAGATATCGGGCACAGGAAACATGGGCAACTTTTCTGCAACGGTGAAGGTCTTGCTTTCACCATCAAGTGGAGGCAAGTACCTCATAACCTATTCTTCGGATGCAAAGGTGTCAGGAACAATGGGAACCCTTGCATCTCCAATAGTTAACAGCGCAATAAAGAACGTTGTTAAGGACTTTCTCAAGTGTGCGGAGGAGGGAGGCCATGACTGAGCAGTATGTGGGACAGAGGGTTCCGCAGCTGGATTCGTGGCGCAAGGTTACAGGCACCCTTGCCTATGCCAGTGATATTTCGCTGCCCGGAATGCTGTACGCAAAGCTCGTTACCAGCAAGGTGCCCCATGCCAGGATAAAGAACATCGATGTTTCTGAAGCCTTGAAGGTTAAGGGCGTTGTGACAGTTGCCACCGGGAAGGACTTCCCCTACAGGCTTGGCCTGTACCTTTCTGACAGGGACGTTCTGGCAGTTGACAAGGTGAGGTGGATAGGCCACCCGGTTGCGGCCGTTGTGGCAGATTCCCTTGCGGCAGCTGAAGAGGCAGCGGAGAAGGTCAGCGTGGAGTATGAGCAGCTGGAGCCGGTGCTTACCATGGAGAGGGCCCTTGAAGGGGATTCACCCCTTGTGCATGAAAGGCTTGGCGAG
>JBMFVR010000046.1:0-9032 GCA_049965895.1 Nitrososphaeria archaeon
AGGTGGCATAGCTCCATCAGGAAAGCTTTACTTCAGAGTACACGACGGCTCTATAAAGAGCGAAGAAGTGATCCAGTACCTTGGGCAATTGCTAAAGCATATCGATGGGCATATAGTTGTATTATGGGATGGATTGCCACAACACAGATCAGCTGCGGTTAAAGAGTTCGCAGCTCAGCATGATGGCAGGCTGACCATCTTCAGGCTTCCTCCCTACTGCCCTGATTTTAATCCTGTAGAGTGGTTGTGGGCAGACATAAAATGGAACAGAATGAAGGGCTACTGCCCCAGCAACATACATGAATTAAAAAGGAAACTGAAAAACACCGTCAGGGGGCTTAGAAACAGGCCTGATATTCTGGCATCATTTTATGTGGCAAGTTCCTTACCGCTGGCGGATAGATATGAGTAAATTATACCGTTACCAGTAAAAGCGTAACTGTGATCCATAACTTAAAAGCGATGGCTTTATAATGCAGTAAAGCAATGTATGCAAAGGGAGCATGCCCTTTGCCTGATCACTTGAACTACAAGCTAATAGGTAAAATCGTTACAGATATCACTATGTTTCAGGAAGGTGCCAAACTGTAGAAAAAAGAGATCCCAGAAAAATTAATTTCTGAAGAAACTTATTATGTGAAAGTTTTGATCTTTTTGCTAATATAAAAGAACCTTCTAACACTTGAATAATTACTGAACTTAAAATTTAAATTTCTTAAGTTCACTAATACCATCCATATTCGCTATATATTTGTCCTTTTTTAAGCCCTAGTTCTATTGCTTGCCTTACGTACGGTACTATATTGGATGGTAATTCAGAAAGATTTACCCATCTTATTTCTCCTGCCTTTTCGGGTTCCATCACCTTAGGTTCACCTTTCCACCTATTTGTTTTAAAGAAAAAATCTACTCTTTCTTGATTTTCAAATCTATGCATTACGTGAACTAAGACTAGATCTTCAGTATTTAATAATATCCCTGCCTCTTCCTTAGCCTCTCTTATCATAGCATTTGTAGCTGATTCCTTAGCTTCTACATGCCCAGCTATAACGCTCCAACAACCATCCCTATAGCTAGTGTTTTTCCTAAGCTGTAAGAGTATTTCATTGCCTCTTATAGTTAAAAGGTGAACGGAAAGAATTTGCGGATATCTAGCCATAAAACTAACTTAAGAAGTTTGTATAAAAGTTTATATCATTAGACCAAAACATCCGGTAATTGGCGACAGATTTTTTTATTACTATACCAGTTAAACCGCTTTGTGCCAGCAATTTTGTGAAAAAGATATGCCTATGAGATCTTTAATAAGATTAATGGTGTTCTTTGGCCGCAAAATAGTTCTTGATACTACTCTTGAGATTCATGCGGTCAGGTAAAAGATTTTCACAACTGTTGTTGAATAGCGCATAATCGCACCAGAAAATGACGCGTTGTACAAGCCATGGGTGCTAATGCACTATTCTGTAATGTCCGCACTTAAAACGCTCTTTTTTATATTGTAGCCATATTACGTATTATTTTGAAAATATTGACAACGATAAACTAGCAGTTCAATTTGAAATTTGAATACAGCAATAATAATATAAAACGATACTAATAACTTATAAGCAATGATTATTAAAAACTACGATTTACTGATAAATAATTCAGAAAATGTTAACGAAATGAGCGTCAAGGAACTCATTCTTAAATCTCTTGATAAGGCTATAATGGCCGCCGATCCTAAAAACTTGATATATGATCATTTGAAGTTGAAAGGAAGTTTATTATATGTTGATACTGATAGTTACGATTTGAATAACTTTGAAAGAATTTATGTGATTGGCGCCGGAAAGGCTTCTGGCGGATTGGCTGAAGGAATTGAAGCCATATTAAAAGGCAGAATTAATGCTGGCCTTATAAATATTCCACAGGAACTTGTACATAATTATAAAACAAATCGAATATTATTACATCCTGCAACACATCCACTGCCATCGAAGGACGGTGTGGAAGGAGCTAAAAAAATGTTAAGCATGGTGAGAAGCACTGAAAAAACCCTTGTTATATGTCTAATCTCAGGGGGAGGTTCTGCGCTGTTACCTCTACCTAAAAGTGGTATAACTCTAGATGAAAAGACGAAAACTACAGAGCTTTTACTTAAATCTGGAGCTGATATTTTTGAACTTAATACAATTAGAAAACACCTTTCAGATGTAAAGGGTGGACAACTAGCGGAGAAACTATATCCATCAACGGTTATAGGGCTCATAATATCTGATGTAGTTGGAGATGATCTTGGAACAATAGCATCAGGGCCACTCAGCCCTGATTCCACCACCTATTCTGATGCTTACATAATAATTAAAAAATATAATTTACTAAACAAGTTGCCCCCCAAGGTAGTTACTTTAATAGAAAATGGAATTAAAGGAAAAGTGAAGGAAACTCCAAAGCCTGGAGATAAAATATTCAATAAAGTTCATACATATATAATAGGCAACAACATGACAGCAGTCAACGTTGCTAAGAGATTTTTGGAATCTAACAGAATCAAGCTCTATATGCAATCCGAACTTAAAGGCGATGCATATTTAGTTGGTTCAGCCCTAGGTCAAAATGCCGAGGCTATGGCCAAATTAACAGAAAGTGATGGTATTGCAAGGTACATTATTGCGGGTGGTGAAACTACAGTTAAAGTGTTGGGTAGCGGAAAGGGCGGTAGAAATCAGCATGCGGCAGCTGCTGCTAGCCTCAAACTTCACAGCAAAAGAGTTGCGCTCGCATTCATGGGCACTGATGGCATTGATGGTCCAACAGATGCAGCAGGGGCGTTAGTTGATTATAAAACAGTTAAGAAGGCAGGAGGTAGGGTTAGGGTGATGAATTACATTAAAAATGACGATTCGTATGAACTCTTTAAAAAGGTTGGGGGTTTAATAATTACTGGATACACAGGAACAAACGTTAATGATGTCTTCGTAGCAGTATCCTTTTAAGAAACTAGATATTAATTTAAGTCATGAGCCTTGACCAAACAGATTTTAAAATCATCAATGCACTTACTGAAGATTCTAGAATTCCACTTAGAGAGCTTGCAAAGGATCTGGATATTCCGTTCAGTACCCTGTACAGTAAGGTAAAGCGGCTTGAAAAGCTGAAGATAATCTCAAAATATGTAGCCATTTGCGATTACAGCAAGCTAGGATACGTTCTTACAGCTGTAACAGAAATTATAGTGTCAAAGGGTAAACTTGTGGAAATAGAGAAAAAAGTTGCTGAAATGGGCAACGTCATTTCTGTTTACGACGTTACCGGAGAGAGTGATATTATAATTATAGCCAAATTCAGAACTCCAGAAGAGCTAAGCTCATTTACAAAGCGCTTGTTATCTTTAGAATATGTAGAAAGGACGTATACCCATGTAGTATTAAATATCATTAAAGAAGATATGAAAATGAACCTTTAAAGCTTGATTTAAAACAAAAATTTATTAAACACCTGAATTTTAGATAATTTTGTGGAGTACCTCAGTATATTTTACATGGCCATGGAGGCGGTTCTTACTGTATTTGGCCTATACTGGGGCATAATTATAGTGGCTGGTTTTCTGCGCAACATTAAAGAACCAAATACCAATTTCGATTATCTTAAACCTGTTCCGCTTTCTGTCATTATCCCAGTTAAAAATGAAGAAAAAACACTGGGGAGGCTACTTGAAAGGCTTGTCAAAATCGATTATCCAAAAGATAGAATGGAAATAATTATAGTTGAAGATGGTTCTACAGATTCAACTCCTTATATAGCAAAATGGTATGCAATGAAGTATTCTTATGTTAAGTATTATCATCTTCATAAAAATGATGGTGGAAAGTCAGGGGCGTTAAATTATGGCGTAAATATGTCTAACGGTAATTTAGTGGCATTTTTTGATGCAGATGCTGTTCCTGAAATGGATTACTTTAAAAAGGCATTAAAGGGCTATCTTGAAGGAAAAGAAGTGCAAAATGGCTATTATAGATTCATAAACACCAAAGAAAACTGGTTACCAACAATTTCTTCACTTGAGGCAGATGTGGCAAAATACATAGCACAGGGAAGTGAAAAATTGGGATTTCCCGTGCCTATCTTTGGTTATAATCTTGTCATTAGCAAAAACGTCCTTGATAAGGTTGGCCTATTTAAAAAATCTCTTACAGAAGATATTGATCTTTGGATAAGGCTTGTTAAAGCCAAAGTAAAACCGCATTATTTTAACGGTGAAGTTTTAATAGAATCTCCATCATCTGTTAAGGATTTTGTTAATCAGAGGGTAAGATGGTACAGGGGGTTTCTTGATACGTTGTCATCCTATAGGCTGAACTTTAATAACAGACAAGAATTGCATGTATGGTTATATTTGACAATGCCCCTATTTGCGGCAATTTCATTTATAATGTATTTTATAGCACCTACAACCATAATGCTTTCGCACCATTTGTACAGTTTGCTTATGCTGGGTGGTGTAGCTTCAAATATTATAGGTATGTCAATTGGGGCAGCAGTTTACCTCTATTATGTTTATAGGGATAGGAATATAAGTTTTAAAGGGCCGCTTTCAGTAATTTACACATTTGTATTGCTTTACTCAAGTTTTATAGCGCTAATATCAAAAGTACTTAAAACCAATATAAGATGGACTGTTACCAGAAAAAGTGGCTACGTTGATAATTAAATAAAAAAATTACATAAAAATGGATGTTAATTTAACATTATTTGAAATATAACACATTGAATTTTTAAAATATACTTTAAAATATATGATTAAGGTTATATACTAGCATTTTATGACTATCATAAAATTGAACGCTAACGTCGCCATAGCGATTGATCAGAAGAGAGCTGGAAGAAAGCCTTATTATACAAAGGATAGTGGATATATAAGCAAGCTGATAAGCCTATATAACAGTGGCGCAAGTGTATATCAGATATCGGAACAGCTTAATATTTCAGTCCCTACAGTTTATAGATGGTTGAAGGGAATTGGTCTATTCAAGGGTAGAGAAAGGGACCTTGAGCATATAATGTTAGAAATTGAGCTAAATGGGTTTGCAAAGGTGGATAAATTTATAGTCGGGAGAAGGCTGGAGAAGTCTCAACCTGAGTTGAGAACAGTTAGAGTTAACTTTGGAGTAGGTATGGAAGGAAGAAAGTTTTCAAGCACAGCATTTTTTGGTAGTAGGCCTCCTGTCATGTTTTTCATTGTTAAGGATGAAGAACAATTTAAATACCATATATCTAAGCTGATGGAAGGGCTTTTTTATGAACACAACCCTAAACCGGAACAGAATCTGAAGAAGGCGTTTACTCACTTTATACATTCATTTGGATTTTCAAAGACTATGAATAATAGTCCTTTTGAGAAGCTCAGTTAGCCGCCTAATTTATACATGGATCTTATATAGCTTGGGAGATTATTCTTTTCAATATACTCTATAACACCTCTAAATTTTCCATTAACTGCATTTTCGATTAAAGATTTAATTTTTTCATCCGAAAAATTACTTTCAAGAGGTTTTTTCAGGTCAACTTCATACTTAGAGTACATGCATGGTACAAGTTTTCCGTTTGCTGTAACCCTTAATCTATTGCAATCTTGGCAAAATGGAGCAGAAACCGATGGTATAATTCCTATTTTACCCGCACCGCCTACATCATAATATATCGATGTACTATGAGGTTCCCTTGACAATCTTGTTAGCTGATATTTGGTTGAAATTTTATCCATTATCTCTTTAGCAGATACAAATTCTGTGGATTTCCAAGCTTCTCTACCATTGAACGGTTCATATTCTAAAAACCTTACTATTATTCCTTTATTTATCCCAAAATCAACAAAATCGAGCAATTCATCGTCGTTAAATCCCCTGATTACTGTCATATTAACCTTTACGGGGACCATCCCCAAATCAATAGCGGTTTTTATACCCCGCATCGCAACCTCCAAATCACCACCTCCAGTTATTTTTTTATACTTGTTTTTATCTAACGAATGGACACTTACATTAAGTCTTGAAAGGCCAGATTTCTGAAGATCTGGCAGTTTATTGTTTAAATAATATCCATTAGTAGTTATGCTTATTGAGCTAACATAATTATGAACTCTTTTAACTATTTCATTAAGGTCATCCCTGATCAACGGTTCGCCTCCAGTAATTTTTACCTCATTTATACCCATTGAAGAAAATAATTTTATTAGCCTATCAATTTCTGAAACTGTAAGCAGATTTCTTGTATTGAAAAAATTAGGGTTATTTGGCATGCAGAAAATGCACCTATAGTTACAAGCGTCTGTAACAGATAACCTCAATTTACTCATGATCCTACCATATGAATCTTTAAGCATGTTATAAAGCATAAATTAAGCCTTAATTAACCCTTTATGATTAATTTTAACTTTAATTTTATTTAAATTAAATAAAAACTTGTCATGAATATCATGGTAAGCAAAGAAACACGAATCTTTATGCATTATAAAAACATGATATAGCATGCGGTCTATCGCCGGATTTAATGGAAAACTGCAGCAATGCAGTAAGTCACTAACAGAGCATTATTAAAGAACCATAGCACCTTTAGGATGATGAGGCATCAGAAAAGAAAAGGGTTGTCTATAGATAGTAACTGCCTCAAATAAAGTTTTGCTCATTAGCACGTTAAAAAATGATACAGCTTGTTGCCATAGCAGGTCGATCAGCAACAAGTCATTGTCATTTTCTGATAAATTTTGGGGTTTATAATTAAATAGACAAGATTGAATATAGAACTATTTGTCAGAAACCTTAGCAAAGGAAAATTTTTTAAATATATGATATTTTCTTCTACCAATTGAAATCTCCCATTGTAGTTAAAGTCGGAACTTCTGTTTTATCTAGCAACGGTAAACTAGATAAAAGTATAATAAATTCTATAGCAGAACAGGCAAGCAGGTCTATAAAGGAATTGGAGCTCCCAATTGTAATTGTGACTTCAGGAGCAATACTTACAGGAATATCAGTACTCGGCTGGAACGCCAAGCCGAAAGATCTTAATCTTACTCAAAAGCAAGTTTCGGCTGCTGTTGGCCAGCCGCTATTAATTAAAATGTACATAGATGGTTTTGCTGCCAATGAACTTGCAGTGGCTCAAATATTAATTACTGAAGAAGAATTAATGATAAGAAGTTGTTATAAGAATTTTTTAAGAACTATTAAATCTCTTCTTAAACTCAATATAGTACCAATTATAAATGAAAATGATGCAGTTTCTGTAAAAGAGCTACTAAATTTAAATAATGTTAAAAATGAAGTGCAATTTGGAGATAATGATAGGCTATCAGCAATAATTGCTAGGGGGATAGGTGCAAGAAAACTTATTCTACTTACAGATGTTGACGGTGTATTTGTAAATGAGGGCAGTAATAAAAAAACTGTTGAAGTAATTCGTCTTAAAGATAAGAAAAATTTTGAAAATATTGATGGTATGAGCGAATTTGGAAGAGGTGGAATAAAATCTAAATTGGATGCGGCCTTTATAGCTTCCAGTGCAGGTATTGAAACTTATATAGTAAATGGGAAAAGACAGGGTTCACTTCTAATGGCCATTAATGGCGAAAAAATAGGCACAAGGGTAACTAATAGTTAAACAAACACAAGTGTTTATTAATAAAAAAAATCATCAACAATTATGCAATTAATAGCCCAAATACTTGATATTGAATCAAATAAAAAATCAGCTATCATAAATGAGCAGGATGCAGAGAAGTTGGGTCTTACAATAAACGATAGAGTGAGGATTTCCTCGCAGAATGGAAGCATAATCTGTATAGTAGAACTGTCGGCTTCATTTGTTAAACCTGGCTCAATCGCCATTTACAGGAATGTGGCTTCTTCCATTTCAGTTAATAACGGAGAAAAATTGGAGGTGAGTTATGAACCAACACCACAATCAGTTGAATATATTAGAAAAAAAATGAATGGCGGTAAGCTTACAGAAGGTGAGATAAAAAGCATAATGAACGATCTAGTAAAATCAGAATTAAGTGATTTAGATATTTCTGCATTTTTGTTAGCATCAAATTATGTTGGACTTGACACTGAAGAAATAAAAAATATAACAGTGTCAATGACTGAAACAGGACAGAAACTTAATTTAAATGGTTTTATTGTAGATAAACATTCAATTGGCGGCGTTCCTGGAAATAAGGTTTCGTTGCTAATAGTGCCTACTGTTGCTCTAACTGAGCTTTTAATACCCAAAACCAGTAGCAAGGCCATAACAAGCCCATCAGGCACTGCAGATACTATGTCAGTGCTAGCAAATGTAAAGTTTAGTTTAAATGAAATAAAATCAATAGTCGAGAAGGTTCACGGTTGCATCGTATGGGGTGGAGCACTTAATCTAGCTCCTGCAGACGATCTACTTATTAAAGTTGAGAATCCTCTCAGAATCGATCCTCGGGGCTTAATGATGGCAAGCATTTTATCCAAAAAGCTTGCAGTGGGCGCTAAAGTCGTAGCTCTAGATATTCCAGTTGGAAGGGGGACAAAAATCAAGGATTCAATTGATGGTGAAAGGTTAGCAAAAGAATTCATAGAAATAGGCAAATCACTTGGGATAAATATCAGGGCCGGTATTACATATGGTGGACAGCCAGTAGGTAAAGCTGTTGGGCCAGCTCTAGAGGCCAGAGAAGCGATTTCAGCACTTACAGAACCACGATTGGCCAGCATGAGTCTTATCTCTAAAGCCGCATCACTTGCAGGGATACTGTTGGAAACCTCTGGCATGGCTCCTAAAAATACGGGTTATGAGATTGCTTTGAATAATATATTTAACGGAAAATCATACATCAAAATGAAGCAATTAATAGCAGAACAGGGCGGCGATCCTAAAGTTAAAGCAGATCAAATACCCGTAGGAAGTTATAGGCACCAATTTACTGCCGAAAATGACGGTTACATTACACTTGTTGATAATGAATCGATCGTAAGAATTGCAAAGGCAGCTGGCGCTCCTGTAGACCGAGGCTCAGG
>JBMFVR010000047.1:0-9018 GCA_049965895.1 Nitrososphaeria archaeon
ATCAAGCTATCAGGCAGTATTTTGGACACAAAGGAAAATCTTGATGAACTTGAAAAAATTTTGTATGAAATTGAAAATGAAAGCAAAAATGAAAGCAAAATCGCGCTTGTAATAGGAGGTGGCAGGAGATCCAGAGAGTTAATAGATGCGGGCAGGGTGTTTGATTTGACTGAATTAGAACTGGATAAAATAGGTATAGCGTTAACCCACATAAATGCCATGATCATTATAGGTGCTTTGCACGATCTGGGATACCCGCGGGTAGTAACTGATTTTGAAGACGCAATAATAGCTTGGAATCAGGGAAAAATTCCTGTTATGGGTGGGCTGACACCAGGCCACAGCACAAATGCGGTTGCAGCCATGCTTGCTGAATACACTAGAGCTGATATCCTCTTTAATGCTACAAAGGCCGGTGGTGTGTTTAATAAGGATCCGGTAAAGTACCCGGATGCAGTTATGCTTGAAAGCATTTCGGTTGATAAACTGAAAAAAATCATAAACTCCTCATTAAAGGCCGGGAAATATGAACTCATGGATGAGGTTGCGTTGGGAATCATAGAAAGGTCAAGGATAACTACGAGAATAATTGGAACCGATGCTGAGTCATTAAGGAAAGCCTTAAAAGGGCAGAAAACAGGCACATATATTGTCTTTGAGTGAAAAGAAAAGGAAAGTTAAGGATTCAGCCACCATACCGCCTCACACGCACTGTAAAGTCTGCGGAAAGGCAATACCTGAAGGCCAGATATACTGCAGTAAAGAATGCAGGGATAAGGATCTTAATCAACAGAAGAGAGACAAAAGAATGATGTGGGGATTTTACGGCGCTTTTATGGTAATACTGGTCATAATGCTTATTGTAGCATATGCTTACAAGTGAACTATCAAAATTAAATGTGTCGTTGAATTTATCTATCTTCCACTATTACCTTATATCTCCCATTTTTCTTATTCCAATTATATCTGTATTTCCAGCTGGCAAGGCCTTCTGAAATTCTTCCAGCGGTGGTACTGTTTTATAAACATCCATAAGCATTTTTGATATCTTCTTAGCAGCTTCAGATTGAGGCAATCTACCCGGGATTATTTCAATGAACCATTTACAGTGATTAGACGAGGCTGAAATTGGAGCTGAAAACACCTTAAGCGCAGAATCAATTTCAGCCAAACCTACACCGAGCTGAAGCTTTACTCCCTTTAAGTAGTTTTTTTGGCCAACCAAAATTGCGCCCCCTCGGGGTAAAAATTCACCTGATGGTGCTGAAAACTTAACCTGATCTGGTGTTACATAGTAAACATCTGCTGATGAAAGTCCTGCCCTCCACGCCCTGCTAAATGATGCGGTTGCAATGGCCACTTCATTAATGGATTTTTCATCGGCACTGTTAGGTATAAGGAAAAACGGTGACCCAGATATATCTGCATGAAAAATCAGGTGATCAGGCTTCATGATTTTCTTTAAAAGTGATTCATTGCTGCTGGCATCTCTACCGCCAACAGCCAGCATACCGCTTGACGTTATGAACCATCTGTACTTTTCATACCATTCTTTATTTACCACCTCTTTAAATTTTACCTTTGATTTTTCCTTTGTAGTAATTTTTGATATGGATTTTCTCAGCTTTTTTGCGCCTTCTTCATATGATTTTGCCTCTTTATAGATTTCTGAAGCGATGCTGGCTGGGGTAGTTCCCTTTATTATTTTGCCGTTTAGTGCTATTCCATCTGGCTTAAGTTCGGCATTCAATTTTTTCATTAGATCTTTAACCGTTGTGGAATCATATTGCATTATTGCCGTAGCAAGCTGCCTGAGCGTTGCAGCCCTTTCCAGATACTGCCTTTCGAGTTCCTGCTGCTTTAACAGCCTTTCCTGGTTCAAGTCCTTTATTTCAAAGATGTACTTATCAAAGGCCTCCTTTAGACCGTTCTGAAGGCTTTCATATCTGATTTCTTCCCTTCCAGCTAAATGATTGAGCCTTATCAGAGAAAAAACTGTTTCTTCGTTCCTGTACTCAAACACGGTATCTGATTTATTTACCGCTTCTACGATTTGTTTTAATGCATTGATTATCCTTTCCTTTTCCTCCTCATTTAAGCTGGATGATGACTTTAATGGATCCACTTTTGATATAAAAAAAATTTCATTCATAAATTTGCGCGGAATTGACCAATGGTATGACATGTGCTTGACCATGGGCAGGTTTTCATCATAGGGCAGCTGTATAAATTCACTGATCGAAGCACCGCGGGGCTTTGGCAGCAGGTATTTCTGGCCAGTCAGTATGCTCCTAGATTTAAATTTCTCCTCTCTAAGGGCACACGTTATTGTCATTTCCTCATCTGTACATATCAGATTTCCGCCACCAAAGAACTCGAAAATTATGTTACCACCTCCTATATTAAGAAAAACTATTCTCTCGCCTTTTACAGAATTCAATTGGTATATTTTTCTGCCTTCAGCAAATTTTCTGAGCTTGCTAAGGAATTGTGTCCCTGGCCTTTCCTTTAGGTATCTGTCAGACAGCCACATTCCAATTTTTAGGTGAACATTTATAGAACTGGCATGTTCACCCTTTAATAAAAATGAGTACCTGTCTTCGTCAAGTGAGTAAATGTTATTAATGAACATTCCACCTATCAGATGGTTGAGCCTGTCAGATATGACCGCTAGTTCCAAATCGGATAAAAAATCCATAGAAAAAAGAAAAGAAAGTCTACTTTATAAATTGTATTGGGTACGCACTTTGCTGTCAGTAGTTGCTGGAATAATGAGCGGGGTGATCTACATTAAGGGAATTCCCCTTTTATCAGATGCAATGCCAATAGTATTTTACCTTGCAACTTTCATATTTATGTATAATCAGTCTTACAAAACTGCCCTTGGAACAAAAAAGCTGATTTACCATGGCATTGGGACATATATAATTTCGTGGCTTGTAATATATATGCTCAGCATAACTCTCATTACAACGATTTAAAGCCCATTTTATGATAAAAATTTTAATTAAAGTTTAAGCACTTCAATCCTTTCCTTTGCCTTTGCAAGTCTTTCCCAGTAATTTTTAACGGTTTCATAAGCCTTTTCATTGACCTTTTCTATTTCCACCCTAGTCGGTACACCTTTGGAAAGCACGACCTCCCCGTTTATTATCACCGTATCCACGTCCTTACCGTTTACACCATTTATCAAATATGCGTATGATGAAGATGGAACCAGAGGCGTGGGCCTTACAAACGGTTTTATTATTACTATATCTGCTGCTTTGCCAGTTTCCAATGACCCAAGTTCTCCATCAATTCCGTACGATTTGGCAGCATTAATTGTGCTCATTTCAATAACGTCCAGAAAACTCATTATGCGCGGATCAAGCTTGTTTACCTTATGCAGGAGAAATGCAGCCCTCATGTTTTCAAATGTATCAAATATATATCCGTCATTCCCCAAACTTATATTTACACCTAGCCTCTTCAATTCTGGCACAGGGGCCACCCCAACTGCATTTAACATATTGCTCAATGGATTGTGGACTATGTTTGTCTGTGTTTTTTGAATTATACTCATCTCATCTTCATTGACATTTACCGCATGCGCTACAACTGCCCTCTTATTTAGCAGCCCCAGGTCGTTTAGTCTTTCAAACGTTCTCTTTCCATACCTTTCAAGATTGTGATAAAGGTCCCATCTTCCTTCAGAAGCATGGATTGTAAGCGGTACGTTCAATTTTGACGCGTTACTCTCAGCTTCCTTCAGTAGGTCGTCGGTTACAGTAAAGGATGCATGAACGCTTATCATTCCGCGCATTTTGCCGTTAGTTAGGCTCTTTATGTAACGAATGTTTTCCTGCAGCCCCTTATATCCCTCATCCAGATTTCTTCTCTGAGTTGCTTCAAACGATAATATGCCCCTGATTCCGGCTTCATTAACACCCCTGCCTATAAAATCTAAAACCCCTTTTATTGCGTTTGGCCCAGAAAATGTGTCAGCAAAGGTTGTTGTTCCTGACCTTAAAAGTTCTAGTGAAGCCGTAAGTGCGCTTATGTATGCGTCCTGATAATTCATTTCCTCATCCATTAACCACCAGATTCTCTGAAGGTTCTGTGTAAAATCGGTTGGCGGAGTAATGTTAAGTGTGGCTCCCCTGAGCAGTATGCCGTACAGATGTGTGTGAGCGCATATAAAACCCGGTGTTATAATTGAGCCCCGAGCATCGATTTCTGTATCTGCCGTTGGAGCATCCTTGCCCCTATATATATCAACTATTTTACCGTTTTCAACCAACAACGATCCATCAAATATTTCCCTCTTTTGGTTCATTGTAACTATTGTACCGTTTTTTACTGCCAGAGTTTTGTTCATTAGCCTCCACTTACAATTAGCCATAATAAAACATTTTGGAATTTAATTAATTCAAAACCGCTGGAAGGTAGAGAAGCCCTTCTTCAGCGTCTCCCAGGGCAATTGTTTGACCCCTAAGCATGAGCTGCCCAAGGTATCCAAGAGTTGCTGCATCAAGCTCATGTTCGTTGTTGTTTTCACTACACCCTGTTAAACCGTATTTGATCAGCCCTTTCAGAAGCCCCTTTAAATCCCTGTGTCGTGGGACCTTTAAAACGTCCTGTATCCCGCCTGGGTATGATTCTATCACCATGAATCCCAGTTCCTCCAGCCTGGACTTTATCATAATGCCACGCTTTGTCAACTGTCGCATGGGGCCCAACGTTACCGGAAAGAACCTGATTTTTAGTCGCCTGAGCTCAAGGTCACATTTTCTAAAATGTGGACCCGTTTTATCGTCTATATCATGCCTGCCACGAGGTATGCTTAGTGGAGCATCAATTACTATAACATTCGGAAAATTTTTTACAGCAAAGTCTATTATTTCCTCATCGCCCTTTACTGTTGTGCAAGCACATTGGAGGGATTCATTAACCACTGCCATCCCTGTCTGCCTGAATACTGATGCCGCTAAGTCAATCCCCAATGCCTTCAGCGCCAGTCCACCTTTTGAACAAATTGTGCTGTAAACCAAGAAGGTCCATCACTTTGCCTACCTGAAAGTTAACAAGGTCATCGATTGATTTTGGACTGCCGTAAAATCCTGGTGACGCAGGAACTATTACTGCCCCCCCTAGCGAGGCCTTGAGCATGTTCATGATATGTAGTGTAGAAATCGGCGTCTCCCTTAAAAGCAGCAAAAGCGGCCTCCTTTCCTTGAGCTGCACCTGGGCTGCTCTTGAAACCAGGTTATCTTCAAAGCCATTAGCTATTGATGCAAGTGTTTTCATGCTGCACGGAGCAACTACCATACCATCAAATTTTGCGGAGCCGCTGGCCATGGGGGCATCCAGATTGTTTTCATCATAAACTGCTACAGATGCTTTTTTTATTCTCTCTATCGCATCCTTAAATTCATACTTTGCTGTTGCTTTTGCACCCTCTGTCACTATTGCATAAACTTCAAACCCCATTTTTTTCAATTCCTCATTTAGTCTAACACCGTACACTATGCCACTTGCGCCGGTTATAGCTAAAATATATTTCATATAAAAATACTTACATAGCAATCAATTAATAAACTATTTCTTTTATTGCAGATAATATTTTAAACGTGCCTTCGTAGGTAAGAGCATGAGCGGATCTATTCTTATAAAAGAGGCAACCGTGGTCACCGCTAACCGCAACAACGAGATAATAAAAAATGGATCAGTGCTCATAGAAAATGGGGAAATAATTGATGTTGGAAAGCATGTTAGATCCACCAGCGCTGAATTTGTCATAGATGGTAAAGACAGGATAGTTTTACCTGGACTTATAAACACTCATGTGCATCTTGCGCAGGGCATCCTGAGGGGATTGGTTCCTGACAACGTAGCTCTTATAAAATGGCTCAAGGATTGGGTTTGGCCATTGCAAGGCAATATTGATAAAGAAATCATGGATATAAGCACAAAACTGACGCTTCTGGAAATGATAAACAGCGGAACTTCGTCTTTTGTTGCAACATCCGTAAATGCCCGATATGATGTTGACAGAACGGTCGAAAATGTATATAAGAGTGGAATTAGGGCGGCCATTGGAAAGCAAATAATGGATACGCCCGGTTATGCTGATCAACCACAGATACTTCATCAAGGACTAATTGAGGATGCCGATTTATCATTCAAAATCTTTGATCAGATGTATAAAAAATGGCATGGAAAGGATGATAGAATCTGGATGTGGTTTTCTCCCAGAACGCCTGGCGCAGTAAGCGATGAACTTTTTAGAAGAATAGCTGAAACAGTAAAGGAATATAAGTCCGGAGTAACAATGCATCTGGCTGAAGTGAGGGATGACATAAGGTACTTTGCAGGTCGTGGAAAGACTCCTGGGCGTTTTCTAAAGGATTTAGGAATGGTGGGTAGAAATTTCGTTTATGTGCATGGTGTATGGCTAAACGAAGACGATATGGAAATATTTGCCAAAAATGGGACAAGCATTTCGCATAACCCATCTTCAAACAGCAAATTGGGTTCGGGAATAGCTCCTGTAACTAAAATGTTGAGTAAGGGGGTGAATGTCACCATTGGTACCGATGGAGGGCCCAGCAACGATGATTATGATATTATAAGGGAAATGAAGTTAGCACTATTACTCCAAAAGGTCAACAATCTTGATCCGCAGGCCATAAGCGTGCTTGATACGATAAAAATGGCCACAATTAATGGAGCATGGTCTATGGGAATCGAGCAACTTACAGGTTCAATAGAGAAGGGTAAGAGGGCTGATATAGCAATTTTTAACTTAAGAGCTCCTCACTTAGTGCCTTCTGTGGTGTCTATATCTAACCTTATTTACTCTGGAACAGGTATGGACTGCACGGACCTGATAGTAGATGGCAAATTCTTAAAAAAGGATGGAAAAGTAGTTACGGTAAATGAAGAAGAGGTTTACGAAAAATCCAATATCCTTGCAGCCGAACTTTTAAGTAGGGCTAACCTTAAGGAATGGACGTAGCCGGGGTCCCCTAATCTGGTATGGGGCAGGCCTTGAGAGCCTGTGGCTGTCTCAGCCATGCGGGTTCAAATCCCACCCCCGGCGCTTATAATTCAGAATCTGGTCACATATGAACGTCATGAACAATCTGCAACATTCTGGGCCCTACTTCTCTGACAATTCGTGTGTTTTCAACGTCCCCGCTTGGAATTAAAGACGAAGATTTTAGAGCTGCTTCATTTGGAGATTCGCCCTTAACATATGGTACGTGCATGTATACATGTATCCACCCCCTACCTTTTAAGCTCTTGACAGCACAGTCAAAAAATTCTATCGCCCTTTCAGGAAGTGGCATTATGACCCTATCAATTTTCCCCTGTAACATCTTTGATGCATCGCATGCATCTTCAAGGTATGGTATTACTTTATTTTTTACCTTATTGATTTCTATATTTCTAATCATATACTGATATGCAGATGAATTAATTTCACTGCTATGAACTGTTACACCAGATTTCTTCTTTGCTATAATTATAGAAAACGTGCCAATTCCTGCAAACATGTTAAACACCGTTTCCCCATCCCTTACAAGCCCAGCTATTCTCAACCTTTCGTGAGCCAGCCTTGGCGAAAAGTAAACTTTTGTTATATCCAATTCAAATCTGCAGCCTGACTCGTGATAAATAGTTATGCTTCTCTCTTCACCTGCAATATGAACCAGTTTTCTGACTCTGTAGTCGCCTTCAACAGGACCCACTTGGGCCCAAACCCCCTTTATTGATTTATTTAATTTCATCAATGACTTTCCTATTATTTCCAGTTTGTCATGCAGATCTTCCGGAACCCGTATGATGGCTAAATCACCAATAAAGTCAAACGCCCCATACGCCCTGCTGGCTTCTTCTCCTATCTCATTTTTCAGGATTTCTTTGAGCGGTCTGACCAATCCATATATTTGAATTTTACAATTAAAATAAACGTTTATATGACTTTTTGTGGCGGAAAACATGTTCTTTGCAAATACCTTAACTTGCGGCTAATTACCTACCATAGCTTACGCTTTATTTAACTGCAAATCAGCAAAAAAAAATTTATTTTTTCTTTAGGTATATTACGGAGATTATTGATGCAATGATGATGACAACTGCTATTGCTGCAGTATATGGAAATGATATTGGCGAATATTTTATAATGGTTATGTTGTTACCACTTGCAACAGCGTAGCCTGGCACATTTATAGTAAATGCCGGATCTGACACTATTTTCATGGAATAGTTTTGCCCGTTAATGGAAAGGCTCGCGCTATAGATTGAAGTCGATTGTATTACCTTTGAGAAGGATGTCATGTTATCTGATGGATTATATGATCTGACCCATTGGCTTAGAGGAGTATTAAAGGCTGAAAAGTTAAGTGTGCTTTCTTGCTTAATTGGCATAGAGTTCAAAAACCCGAGAAACATCATTTTATTGTTAAGAGGCCCGAACAAAAAGAAGTTGCTGTTCACAAAATTGATTCCCTGATCTTCAACATCAATCTCATTTTTCACATCGAAGTTTTTCCAGCCAAAGTTTGCCGTAAGTTTGCTAGTCTTGTTAAATATTCCGCTTACCCAAGCGGTTATAATAACGTTTCTGTTTATAACAAGTGCAGTATTATTTGCATTTATGGTCTTACTCACTGAAATGCTCATATTAACTAGTGTTATTGATGGATCCTGATTCTGAAGCGCATTTTCAAAAGATTGAAATGCCCCGGAATCCTGTTGCACATTTATGTTTGATATCTTAAGCGAATAACTTGTTCCTGACAGTTCCTGAGATATGTAACTATTAGAAGGGTAGGTGAATGTTGCATTGACAGAATCATCTATTACGACCTTGGACATATTTAATGATGGTAGGGCTGTAACTGTTACCGTCGAAGCATTAACTGAAATTACTGGTATTGAAATTAGCATCACTATTGATAATACCATAGGCACTAGTTTTTTATTCATCATATTGGGTAATGTTATATCAGTTAATTAGGAACGCCGTGG
>JBMFVR010000048.1:0-8926 GCA_049965895.1 Nitrososphaeria archaeon
CTATTGGTTTACCAAAGGTTTTGACCATAAATTAGGCATGCGCAATTAAGCAGCATGCAAGGCTTGATGTAGAGCTCCTATGTTTATTTATTTATATTTGCCAATTAAAACCGATCTCAAACAAGGGCTATCATTTCTCTCTCTTTTTCAGCAGATTCTGTGCGGGCTGATGGATTTGGGCAAAACCATGAAAGGAGGTCAATGCCTATAGATTGGAAGTACAATAGATTAAGGGCGATAAATGGGACGCTATCCTGCTTATAATTTCAAAAAGAGTAGATGTTGCATGTATAAATGGCAGCGTGAGCAGACCCAGCGCGACCCGAGGTCTTTTTCTGCTCTTTAAAACCTTTTCAGGGCTATCATACCGCTTCATCTTTTTCACAACATTTTAGAGTACAGGAAGGAATAGAGCACCTGCCTGCTGCAAGTAGCCCACAATAAATGCATTCCCAGGAATACCTTCAGGAGCTAGGCTTTATTGTATTGATGAATCTGTAGGAAGGTCGACGCATCGGTTACGGCACAGGTTTTTCAACCTGGATGTACGGAAGGCGGTATACAATAAAAATACGGCAAGCAATACATCAAACTACATCCATTGGTTTAAGTCGACACTGACACTACTTGTAGCAGCGCCTTCAAACGCTTCTGATACAAAAACAGCTTGAGCCAATGATTTGGTATAAGTGCTTGGACAAGGGTTACCTTTCAAGGATAAATGCTTAGCTGATCTCTAAGCCATGTATAGCAACCAGAAAAGATGCAAGGGCATCCTACATGGTACGAGATGGTAAGCAGGTGGATCGCGACAGCTTCAATGAGTGCTATCATAGGAGGAGCATAATTGATGGCATATTTTCCGCAGTAAAGATGGGTAAACACAAAAGGTCAAAGCTGCTGCATAACCAGTAGGCAATATGCAGGCCAGCTATATGTAATGTGTTATCAATGACATAATGGTTGAACACATCGGTTAGCGCGCACTATGCCATAAAATTCAACTCAATAAAATGGCATGTCTGCTGGCAATAAGCGGGCATAAATTTAACATAAAGATGGTTGCGTTGCCTCAGCCCGTGCTTAGTAATTTACGGTCAAAATCCAATTGTTCAAAAACTAAATAAAATCCACTGGCTAAAACATATGATATGTTATGAAAGCCAATAATACGGATCTATTTCACTTCTTCTTCTTGAAAATGCTTTGCTGTATGCATCTTCATACTCCTCTGCAAGTTTATTTATTTCCTTAAACCCCCTTTCAGCACTATCCATCATAATTTCCCTATAATAGGTAATTTCAGAATTTCCGTGTGAATGCTTTATTACTTTTCCTTTAACTTTAACTTTTGCTTTTTCCAGGCTCTCGCCGTCCAGCGGTTCTGCTTCAACATTAAAAGTGTACACCATTTTATCTCCATTTTCAATTTCTACCATCACTACTGGTTCGACGCTTCCTGCCAGATTGAAAACCTTACGCAGCACATCCCTGTACTTTTGGTCAGCTCTGGGTTCGGGTAATCTCGCAAGCCCTACAACATCCTTTCTTTTAAAAGTTCTTGATAGGTCAGCTAGCAGTGCTCCTGTATCATTATCAGATTTTATTACCTTCATTGTTTTTAAATCTGGAAAGCATGTTTTAACATTTTCTATGACGGCAGATACATTAGGCTGTTGTCAAATTGGCTCTACACCCAGTTTCGTCTTTCTTCCGCCCTCATTCATCTTTCCAATTTTGATTCTTGATGATGATATCTTTTCACCTGTTTCTGAAAGCACAAGGGGTATAACATATATTGCCATTTCATCGAGTCCGGCCATCTCTCGCACGATATTCGCTTTAAGAGCGCTGGCAAATGTTTCTGGGCTGACAACCATGAAATCCACAGCTTCCTTTACAGCTGGTCCATATTGATCGTTTAGCTGGGTTATCCAGAATGTCTTTTTATCCGAAAAATTATTTATCACTTCGAGCAGTCTGTAAATCCTGTCAGTATATGTAACGTCCAGCTTCTTTCCAAGAGCACCAGCAAACTCATCAGACGTTACTCCTATTATGACCTCATCCCCAAGCTCAAAGGCCTTTTTCAGTAACCTTATGTGCCCTTGATGAATCGCTTCAAACGTGCCACCTGTAGCCACCCTTGTCAATGTCCTATTTTATCTAAATCTTCCTTTTAAACTCTATGGTAACAGGTTAAAAATCGAAGCAAGACCCAACAGGCCTCCAATTGATATTGCAGCGCTCATCAGCCAATAGATATAAACTTCCCTTTTTTTGAGCGTTCTGCTGTTCATTATCGCCCTATCCATTACAAGCTTTCCAAGAAAGATGAGCAGCGGTATTAGTATTACGGTGTAGATTATCATCAGATCAAGAATAAGTGAAAGGTAGTTGTTAACAAGTAGCACTATAGCAAGTGCGGGCAGGCTTTCAATCAGGTAAATCTTGTAGTATTGTCCCCTTCCCTTCAGCCCCATCGCTTCAAGTACACCCCAAGCTGAACCCATCGAAATTACCACCAGGGCAAGGAATCCAGAAGCCAGAAAGCCGATACCTAGCACCAGCCTTGCATATTTTCCAGCAAGAGCGATGGTGTTGGCTATGGCTGAAATGTCGTACATGTTTCCTCTGATAAATGAACCATCAATAACCACTATTGCCATCAACACCTCTGAAACCACAGCCCCAACAAGTGTCTCTATCCTCTCATTTTTCAGGTCAGTTTTATTAAGTTTTTTTCTTGAATCAGCTCCCGAATGAAAAAAAAGCATCCAAGGCATAATCACTGCCCCTATACTAGCTGCCATAATATAATCAAATGAGGAATTACTGTATGGCTGCAGAGGGTTTAACCCCAGGTTTACCACTTCCGCAAGGTCGGGCCTAAATATTATCGTCGTTATGGCTATTGCGGCAACAAGTATGAAACTAATAGGCAATAGTATCTCCTCAGTTTCCTTATAGTGCCTGCTGTAGATCACCATGAAGTGTACCAAAAATATTACCAGTAACCCTGCAGCAACGGGAATGCCCAGGAGATACAGACCCACAGCCATGCCGGCATATTCTACCACATATTCTAGGAAATCGCTTGCAGCCATCGGTATCGACGCCATGAGTGAAGTCCTTGCTCCGAATCTCTTTCTTATGGCCTCCCCAAGCCCCATTCCGCCAATTGTGCCTAACATTCCTGCGGCATCCTGAATAAAAAACAGCGGAAAGGTTAGTATCAGCATTATGAATACCATCCTGTACCCCCACGCAGCCCCTGCCTCAAGGCCTTCAATTATTGAAGCGACATCAACATCTGCAATCATCACAAGCCAGGCTGGCCCGAACACCCTCAAAAAATTCCTGATATCCTCTACCAATCTCTTAAAGATGCATAAAATTTATGATTTTTAAAGGTTTTTAAAAGTTTGAATACATCCTTTTGTACTTCTCTATATCTTGCTGTGTCAGAGATGGTTTTACAGTTTTAAGTGCCTCTTCAAAGTGCTTTATGCTAACCGGTTTCGGGTGTTCAAGCCTTTCGTTAATGCTCTCCCTTATGGCTAGCATTGCTGCTTCCCTAACCAGTGAAGCCAGGTCAGCCCCTGTATAGCCCTCGGTTTTCCTTGCAAGCTCCTTTAGGTATTCGCCCTTTAAAATTTCATCATCAAGTTTCATGTTTTTCGTGTGAACCTTGAGTATCTCCATTCTGGCAGATTCATCTGGGGGAGGCACGTAAACCAGTCTGTCAAACCTTCCAGGCCTGAGCAGTGCTTGGTCGATAATATCAGGCCTGTTAGTAGCTGCAATTACAACCACGTTCTTTAGGGGTGCTATTCCATCCATTTCTGCAAGAATCTGATTGACAATTCTGTCTGTAGCCCCGCTGTCTGTTCTGGAACCCCTTTCTGGTGCTATTGCATCTATCTCATCAAAGAACACTACACTGGGCGCAGCGGCCCTGGCCTTCTTGAATATCTCACGTATTGCCTTTTCCGATTCCCCAAACCATTTGCTGAGCACCTCAGGTCCCCTGATGGAGATAAAATTAGAACTGCTTTCTGTTGCGACCGCCTTTGCCAGCAGTGTCTTACCTGATCCGGGTGGGCCATAAAGCAGTATTCCCTTTGGTGGTTCGGTGCCTACTTCCTTGAACATTTGGGGATACTTTAGGGGCCATTCAACCATTTCCTTTAACTCCTGCTTTACTTTTTGATAGCCTCCCACATCATCCCATTTTACTTCAGGTACCTCCACTATAACCTCTCTGAGCACCGTGGGCTGTATGTCCTTCATAGCTTCAAGAAAATCTTTCATTCTGATCTTAACCTTTGAAAGCTGCTCAGGTGGAACCTGAGGCTGCTCAACGTCCAGCTCCTTTTTTGTTTCAATTGCCTCCCTCAGTCTGATCATTGCAGCTTCTCGTGCAAGTGCAGCTATGTCAGCACCCGTGTATCCGTGGGTCATCTCAGCCAGCATTTCAAGATCAACTTTGTCATCTGAGGAACACATTCTATCTTTAACATCATTTTCTGAACATAGTGGCACGTTTCTTGTGTGCACATTGAGTATTTCCAACCTTGCCTTCTTATCTGGCATTCCTATATTGATTTCCCTATCAAACCTACCAGGTCTCCTCAGTGCAGGATCGACCGCGTCTGGCCGATTCGTGGCTCCAATCACAATGACCTGCCCCCTTTCTTGCAGGCCATCCATCATTGTAAGTAGCTGAGCAACAACTCGGGTTTCAACCTCCCCCTTTACCTCTTCACGTTTTGGTGCTATTGCATCTATCTCATCAATGAATATTATTGCAGGCGCATTTTTCTTGGCTTCTTCAAATATTTCCCTTATCTTCGCTTCAGATTCTCCATAATATTTGCTCATTATTTCAGGACCGTTTATTGACGTGAAATATGCGTTTGCCTCTGATGCGACCGCCTTTGCCAGCAGTGTCTTACCTGTCCCTGGTGGGCCGCTCAGCAGAACACCCCTGGGAGGTTCCACTCCAAGGTGCTTAAATATCTCCGGATGTCTTAGCGGAAGTTCAATCATCTCCCTTACCTTCTTTTTTGCCTCCTCCATGTCCCCTATGTCTTCCCACGAAATCCTGGGCGCTGATATCTCGGCCTCCTTTACGGGTTCCTCCTTTACAAGTACCTCAGTCCTTTGTCCTACAAACGCAGCCTGTCCAGGTGTAACTGAAGACACCGCAAACCTTATGGTACCATAATATGATGGAACTTCAATCACCTGCCCCTTCCAAACAGGTTTTGAGTAAAGTATTTCTTTTTTGACGTATTCCGTAAATTCTGGGGCAACCTGCACTGTTTGGTCAATTGGCGCTATAATTATCCGTTGCGCTTCAAGTAGCTTTGCCTTCCTTATTCTAACAGCATCACCAATGCTTACACCTGCGCTCTGTCTTATCATGCCATCCATTCTTACGTTGTTCCTGTTCTCATCATCGGAATACGCTGGCATAACTTGTGCATATGAACTCTTACCATCGCCCATTATTTCCACATAATCTCCTGGATTCAGGTTGAGCTCGTGCATGAGGCGTTGAGGTAACCTGACCAGGTATCTTCCAACATCTTTTGCCCTTGATTCAGCCACATATAGTATAATTTCATTTTTTGTCATGATTATATATCAAAAATGTCATATATATAAAATTATTTGCAAAACCATCTTATTATTCCATACAGCAGCTCATTTTTGAAATGTCCCTTATGAACGATTGACCTGTAAGCTTTATTCCTTCAGCTATGGTGGGGAAGATGTGGCCGTTCTCTATAATTTCCTCAATTTTTAAACCAAACTTTATGGCATATACACCTTCCATTATTAACTCAGCGGCATTTGGTGCAAGCGCATGTACACCCACTACCCTACCTGTTTCTGAATCTGTAACAAGCTTGAACATACCGTCTGTTTTTCTCATGATCCTTGCTTTTGGTACATGTTCCAGCCTTAGGGTTCGACTCTTAGCTGTTGGGTACTCGGCTTCCGTATATCCTACAGAAGCTAGCTGTGGAGACGTGAAAATTGCCCATGGCACTAAATTCATGTCAACAACTTTCATTGTATGTTCATAGATATTCTCTGCAGCCAACGTTCCTTCCCTTGCAGCAAGCGTTTCCAGCATGAACTTCTGGTCAACCACATCGCCAGCAGCGTATATTCTTGGATTGCTTGTCTTAAGCGTTCTATCAACCTGTATTCCTTTTTTAGTATAATTTACCCCAGCCACTTCCAGATTTAATCCTGATACATTTGGAGACCTTCCAGTGGCCACAAGTATTTCTTCAACTTCCAATTTTTCATTACCCTGCATTTCAATGGTCTTTCCATTGATTCTGCCGGTTACCCCCTTGACTACCGTTCCAAGCTTCAAATTTATGCCTTCAGATTCAAGATGTTTGGCCATAATTTGAGCAATTTCTGGCTCGGTTTGCGGTAGCAATGATGGCATAGCTTCAATTATGGTTACTTCAGATCCCAGTCTTCCGAACGCCTGTCCAAGTTCCAGCCCAATAGCTCCACCTCCAATGATTGCTAGCCTCTGTGGCAGTTCGTTGATGTTCCACACGGTGTCACTAGTCAGATAGCCAGCATCTTTCAGTCCAGGTATTGATGGAATGCTAGTTCGTGATCCAGTGGCAATTATAAAGTTGTATCCACTTAACCTGTACCCTGAGTTCACTAAAATTTTATTACCACTCAAAAATGATGCCACGCCATCTATCAGGTCAATGTTGCTGTATGATTTAATGACATCAATGTACTTGGATTTCCTTTCTCCCTTCACTACATCTCTTAAGGAATTCATCAGTTTTAAAAAATCAAATGCATGCAAAGACCTTGCAATGCCTGGATAAAGTGGATGCCTTTGGGTATGCAATTCTTCTGCGGCTTCTATCAAGTATTTCGACGGAACGCACCCCACATTGACGCATGTTCCCCCAATGTTTCCGTAACCAACCATGGCTATTGAGATTTGATTAGATGTTATTTCTGAAGCTCTTATTGCAGCAGAAAATGCGGCAGCACCGTTGCCAATTATCACTAAGTCGTATTCATCCTTCATTTTCTCTTACCTGTGCCCTATAGTGAGATTTTCCAGTGAAGACAGGTAGAGTTTCAAGCTCTTCTGGCTTAACTCTGTCCTGATCTATTGTTACCATTGCGATACCTGTATTTAGTGATACTTTAACGTCAATAACCCCTTCCTTTTCTTTCAGCCCATTACTTACCTTCTTCACGCAGCCATCACATGTCATTCCAAAAACCCTTAATTTCACTGTCTTTTGCATGTCTTAGATAATGTTTTAACATTAATAAGATTAGAAGTTCAAATTACTATAGCAACTTTAAATATTTCAACCTTTAAAATTATGACATGTCTGAAAGGGCATGCATGATAGATGTTGAAGGAAGAAGGGTCTGTCTATATCCTTCGGAACCCATCATTAGACTTGTTGGTAAAGAATATACAATTCTTATAGTGGGGTTCTTGGGTAACACCGGTAAAGCAAGATTCAATGAAATAGCTAGAAATGTGGGAAATCCAAGACCCAACCTGCTGTCGCACAGACTGCATGAGATGGAGGAAGCTGGCCTTATTTTGAGGGGTGTCTTACATTCCAAGCCGGTTTCTGTAGAATATTCTCTCACCGATAAGGGAAGGGAACTTAGAAGGTTGCTCATACCTCTCTTTGAGTGGCTTGAAAAAGTTCAGCACTGATATCAACGTAACTCTATTGATTCCCCAGGTTTCAACACTACAACCTTTGTGCCCGGTGAAAGCTCTTTTACCGTTTTTGCGAATTCCATGGGATCCTGCTTTATTGCTTCAAATGTGTTGTAATGCATTGGTATTGCTATTCTGGGCGAAATCATCTGCACCGCCATTGCTGCCTGTTCAGGGTTCATGGTGAAAAACCCGCCTATCGGAAGTAACGAAATGTCTGGCTTGTACAGTTGGCCAATAAGTCTCATGTCACCAAATAGCCCTGTATCTCCTGCGTGGTAAATGGTAGCTGTTTCAGTTTTTATGATGGCGCCTGTTGGTGCACCATGGGTGCTGGAATGAAATGCTTGAGTAAGAAATACACTAAATTCAGAATTAATCTTCAATGGACCGCCTATGTTCATCCCCACGACATTCACCTTTTCAGTTTCATTAAGGAAGTTTGCAAGCTCAAAAACTGCGATTATCGGCGCCCCGCTGTTCTTGGAAATTTCCACTGCATCGCCAAGGTGGTCCGAATGGTCGTGAGTAACTATTATGTAATCCACGTGGTAGTAATCCGATACTTTAGAAGGCGACATTGGATTTGAAATCCAAGGGTCTATTAAAAGCACTTTATTTGATTCATTTATTTCAAAAGCTGAATGTCCAAGCCACTTTAACATGGATAGGTAATGCTAGGTCAAAAATAAATACTTTTTCCATCTGTTATTTATCGATTTTTCTCGGCTTCAGTTCAGAATACTGCCCGCCCTGTGTCCTGTACAGACTCATCTCATATTCCGTTTTCCACTGTGTGCCATCCCATCTTCTTAGCTGTATTCTTAGGATTTCATCTTCGGGGTGGGTTTTTCCCTTCCATATGCTTATGCTTAGAAAGTCGTTTTCAGCAACCCTTTTGCTGAACTTTGCCTTTGGTCCCCTTTCCATGTTTTTATACTATTCATGCTTATTCATAAACTTTTTTAATGATGTTCAGCAACACTAAAAAATGCCTCCCTTATTGCACAAATTTAATACTGTTGTATAATGTTAAATTGAGCATGGTACAATAAGAAGCTGACGGAGCAGTTGATGTATTTATTTCATTTCAAAACCATCGCTTAAAAGCGATGGATCACAGTTATGCTTTTAAGTTTCTCTTCTCAATAATTATGCAATGCAGTCAGCAAA
>JBMFVR010000049.1:0-8859 GCA_049965895.1 Nitrososphaeria archaeon
GGGTGGGGCTGCTCGCCCATTAAAGGGGAACGTGAGCTGGGTTTAGACCGTCGCGAGACAGGTCGGACTCTACCTGATGGAAGTGCGCGTTGACTGAGGGGAACTTGCCCTTAGTACGAGAGGAACAGGGCAAGGTGGCCTCCGGTGTACCGGTCCTCCGACAGGGGGAGCCGGGTAGCTGAGCCACTGGGGATAACCCCTGAAAGCATCTAAGGGGGAAGCCCCTCCCAAAAATAGTCAACGTTCCTGAGCTTTTCTTGGTCGCAAGGCTGAGGAAGGAACAGGAGTAGGGCTGCTGTAAAATACGGCGTTGATAGGACGAGGGTGTACGCGGGAAGACCCTTCGGGGTCGACTCGTTCAGCCCATCGTTACTAATTGCCCGAACCGTTTCTCTGATGTGGTCAGCCGTCAATATCCCTATGTGCAGTGTGGGCCGGTGGTGTAGCCTGGTTAGCACATCGCCCTTACACGGCGAAGATCCCAGGTTCAAATCCTGGCCGGCCCAGTAATCGACAATGATTATCTAGTTTTTTATTAGACAAATAAAAATTAAATTAGTTAATGTTTGTTGGTTGATTGATTAACGAATCCGCCATTAACCAGTTTTTTCATGTCCAACATTGAATCGATTTCCTTGTCATTATATCCAAGTTCTCTGAGTGCGTCTCTCAGTGATAGCCCCCTTGCAAGCTGTTTGCCTATTTTTGAAGCTTTGTCATATCCTATGTAGGGAGAAATTATTGTAATAAGGGAGGGGCTGCTTTCGGCTAATCTCTTGGCTCTTTCTGTGTTTGGAACAATGTTATCTATGACAACCTTGGCCATTTTAGAGAGAGATTCACTTAACAGTGATATTTCAAGTACAATGTCATATCCGGTCAGTGGAACTCCCATGCTCAGCTCAAATTCCCCCAGCATACCCGCAAGCTGTATAGCATGGTCTATTCCCATGATTTGTACTGATGATTGCAGGCACGATTCAACAGTAACGGGGTTGGTTTTGCCGGGCATTATGCTGCTTCCAGCAACCTCTTCCTGGCTTGGTATATCTATTTCGTTTATGCCAGTCATGGGGCCGGAAAACATAAGCCTTAGGTCCTGCGAAATTCTGTAAAGATCAAGAGACGTGCCTCTTATGGCGCCTGACAGGTTGACTAGGTCGGTCAACAGCCTCATTTTCATGAACCTGTTTTTTGCCGGCTTGAAATCAAACTTTGTTATTTTGTTGAGCTCATCTACAACAGTTTTGCTGAAGTTGATCGGTGAGTTGATGCCGGTTCCCACAGCTGTGCCGCCGATAGGTAGCTCCTTTACACTTTCAACCGCCAGAGAAATGGCTTGATAGTCTCTTTCAAATGCAGCCGCATATGCTGCAAGTTCCTGACCCATCGTAACTGGAAGTGCATCCCTCAGGTGCGTTCTGCCGGGTTTGTACACTTCTGAAGTTTTCTGTGAAATGCTATTTAATGAACTTACAAGTTCCTTTGCAGAAGGGATAAGGTATATCAATGAATCCCTTACGGATGCTACCCTGATTGCCGTTGGAACCACATCATTTGAAGATTGTGACATGTTTACATGGTCATTTGGATGAACCTTCGACCCAAGTATTTCTGTAGCCCTATTTGAAATTATTTCATTTACGTTCATGTTTATACCCGTTCCTGAACCGGTCTGAAACACATCGACAACTATCTCCTCATCGTGCAACCCGTCCATGAGTTCAAGCGCTGCCCTCTCTATCGCCTGCCCCATATCCTGTTTCATTATTCCCAAAGAAACGTTTGCCCTCGCAGCGGCCAACTTCACTGCACCCATTGACCATATTATTGACCTCTGAAACCTTGTGCCGGTGCTTAAAAAAACCTTTTTTGAATGTTCAGTATAGCTCATCAAATAACTTTAATAGAAATGGGTATTTACGCTTGTTGTATTTTGGAAAAATGCTTGTATCCATCCAGCATCTCATTGATGGTAATTATGCCAACAAACCTCCCGTCCTTTACAACTGGAACCCAGGATGACCTTGATGTGGCTAGAGCCTCCCACGCTTGTTCCAGGGTTGATTCTGGCCTTACATAGGGTGTGCCCTTTATTATCTTTTCAGACAGCGTTCTGGCTTCTGCAAGGTCAGGTAGCCTGACGATGCCCACAAACTTTCCATTTGAATCAACTACCGGAATTGACGCCATGCCCTCTATTTTCATTTTTTTAATAGCCTCATTAACAGCTAAATTAAGATTTACAAATATGTTTTTTATGCTCACGTCCTCCACCTTTATCTTTGAAAGTAGAGGTATTGAATACTCCTGAGTATGGGCTGGTGAATCCCGCCTTGTGGGCACCTGGGAATGATAAAGTGAAAATTTCCATGCTATCAAATAAGACACAACTGAAGCAAGCATTGCTGGAGGGAGAAGCTCTATGCTACCTCCCATCTCAATGGCCATTATCATTACTGAAATAGGTGCATTAGCAGCAGCGCCAAAAAGTGCTGCCATTCCGATAACCGCATAGGGGACAAGGGAAGATGAACCTCCAGAAGCCATGTTAATCATGACCCCAAACATGGCTCCCACCAGCCCCCCTATCATTATGCCTGGGGCAAATTCTCCACCGGAACCCCCGCTTCCTATGGTGAGGGATGTGGCAATTATTTTTAAAAATGGTAGCAAAATCAGTATTAATAGCGGGCTCAGACCCAAACCCACCAACTCATTTGTTTTTCCAAGCATTATTAAATTCATCCAACCATAACCTACAGATATTATTTCGGGAAAAAACATGCCAATGATTCCGACGGCCAATCCGCCAATTGCAGCTCGCACAGCTAGCGGTGCCCTTAACATGCCGAAAATTTTTTCAAACCCAAACATGGATTTTACATAAAGTATTGCAAATGCCCCGCTGAGCAGGCCCAGAGCTATAAATGCCGGTACTTGGGAAACCGAAAACGTATAGATATATGTGCCAAATATGGGGCCGTATCCCACAGCTAACCCAAATATCATGTAGCCAACTGCAGAAGCTATCAGCGAGGGAAAAATAACCTCATATTCAAAGTCCCTGTGGTAAAGAAGCTCGGCGGAAAGTAGCGCGCCGGCAATGGGTGATTTAAATATTGTGCCAATGCCCGCTCCCATGGCTACTGCAACTATCTTTCTCCTGTCTTCAGGGGAAATCTTCAGCACGCCTGAAATGTTTGATGAAATGCCGGCTGATATAAAAGCTTCAGGTCCCTCCCTTCCAGCGCTGCCGCCGGTGCCAATTGTAAAGGCTGAAGCGAAGAGTTTTACCAGCCAACCAATTTTATCAAATTTTCCCTGTTTATAATGAAACGCTTCGATCGTCTTATCTGTTCCGTTGCCTGAAGCGTTTGATGAAAACCTGATAAGAATGCCGGAAATGAAGGCACCTGTAGCCACCGTTAAAGGCAGCATGTACGGTCGTGAAGCGATGTACCTGTAAACTGCACTTCCACCCTCCCCCAGCGGCACTGGAAGCGCAGTGCCAACGCCCTTAACAAGAAATGCATACTCAACAAGCCTAAGCACATAAAAAACTGCAATTGATGATGTTCCAGCTATTATACCAACTAGCAGGCCTATCAGAGCCCACTTCTCAAAATAGCTGAGCCTGCGGGTTGGGATTTTCATTGACTTTTAAGACAAATTCATCATGAAAATATTAACATTACTGTTTTTGAAACCGGATACTCCTCAGATAAAAGCACGGCGTGCTTGTGGTGGCATTCAAAAAGTTCTGATTCGCTCATTATTAATATTAAGATCGCCCAGAGTTTAGCAATAAAAAGGGCATTAATGCATTATGGTGAGCACCTTCAGCTGGATAAGATAAATTTCAGCAAAATACGATTAGGATAATTCGCCGAACGGTCGCATAATGCAATAAATAATGAACTGGTTAAAGCTTATATAATATACGGCTAGATGGCATGTTAGATAAACCATGAGTAATGTGGAAGTGTATCTGTTTGAAGAAGCAGCTCCGCTGAATCTGACAAAGTTTGAGTTGGGAGGAAAAGGATATGGCCTTGTTGAGATGACAAAACTAGGGCTTCCTGTACCGCCTGGGGTTGTAATTACAACAAGAATGTGCAATGAATATTTTAAGAGAGGAAAGACCCTTTGGCCCGAACTGCAGGGCGCAATAACTCAAAAGGTAAAAATACTTGAAAACAAGGTTGGAAAGCATTTCAATGATAAAAATAACCCGCTTCTGGTTTCTGTGAGATCAGGCGCTCCATATTCAATGCCGGGTATGATGGATACAGTGCTTAACCTTGGAATAAATGATATGGTGGTTGATGTTGTAGCCAAAAAGTTCGGAGATGAAAGATTTGCTTACGATACATACAGGCGCTTTATACAGTTATTTGGAAAAATTGTGATGAGGGTTCCCGGGGAGCTCTTTGATAAGGAACTTGAAAAGTTAAAGGATGAACTGAAGGTCAAGAACGATATTGAAGTCTCGGCAAACGGGTGGAAAGAGCTTGTTAAAAGGTACAAGAGAATTATAAAGGATAATACAGGCAAGGAACTGCCTCAGGACCCATGGGAACAGCTATTTATGGCAGTTGGTGCGGTGTTTGAATCTTGGTGGAACCAAAGGGCTATTGAATATAGAAAAATCTACAAAATACCTGATGAGCTTGGAACGGCTGTAAACATAGTGATGATGGTGTTCGGGAACATGGATGACAGGAGCGGAACTGGAGTAGCATTTACAAGGGATCCTTCAACTGGTGAGAAGAAGCTTTACGGCGAATTTTTGCTCAAGGCACAGGGAGAAGATGTAGTGGCTGGTATAAGGACCCCCGTTCCGGTTGAGAAGTTAAGGGATATAATGCCAGAAGCGTACAGGCAACTGGAGGATATTTCCAGAAAGCTGGAACAGTATTTTAAGGACATTCAGGATATTGAGTTCACCGTTGAAAGCGGAAAACTTTACATGCTGCAAACAAGGAATGCCAAGAGGACTGCGGCAGCGGCAGTTAAGGCAGCCATAGACATGGTAAATGAGGGGCTAATAAGCAGGGAAGATGCGGTGTTGAGAATCGAGCCAAACCAGGTTCAGACCCTACTGTACAAGCAGATAGACCCTAATTTAAAGGCGTCTCCGATAGCTAAGGGACTTCCAGCCTCGCCAGGAGCAGCCGTGGGGAAGGTCATTTTTACAAACGAAAGGGCTCAGGAGCTGAAAAAGATTGGGGAAAAGGTGGTGCTTGTAAGGCCTGAAACCACGCCCGAAGACATAGCGGGAATAGCAGCGGCTGACGGTGTGCTCACAAGCAGGGGTGGAATGACAAGTCACGCAGCAGTAGTTACAAGGGGTATGGGTAAACCATGCATAGTTGGCGCAGAATCAATAAAGATCAACATGGATAAAAAGTACTTTGAAGCAGGCGGAAAGACGGTTAAGGAAGGTGATATAATAACCATTGACGGAACAACAGGTGGGGTATTTGTCGGAGAGCTGCCTCTGGTGGAGCCAAAGTTGAGCGGTGGCGTTGCCCAGATTCTGGAATGGGCAGACGGTTTCAGGAGACTTAAGGTTAGAGCTAATGCCGATACCCCAGAAATGGCGGCTAAGGCTAGGGAAAACAAGGCTGAGGGGATAGGGCTAGCAAGAACAGAAAGGATGTTCAACGCTCCTGACAGGCTTGCGCTTGTGCAGAAGATGATACTTTCAGACACGCCGGACGAGAGGAAGAAGTATCTAAATCAGATTAAACCATTGCAGAAGAACGATTTCAAGGCTCTGTTTAAAATAATGAAGGGACTGCCTGTCACTATTAGGTTGCTTGATATGCCATTGCATGAATTCCTTCCAAAACTGGAAGAGATACTGCCAGAGGTGACTGAACTGAGGATCACTGGCAGGGACAATAAGTTGCTTGCTGAAAAGGAAAGAGTACTGAAAAGGGTAATGGAACTCAAGGAATACAACCCAATGATGGGTCAGAGAGGTGTAAGGCTTGCGCTGATGTATCCTGAAATATATGAAATGCAGGTGGCAGCAATATTCGAAGCGGCACTGGAAGTACTAAAGGAAGAGGGTGAAGCGCCAATAGTAGAAGTGATGATTTCTCAGCTGGCGGAGGCAGAAGAGTTGAGGCGTGCAAGGGAAATAGTGACAAGAGTGGCAGAGGAGACAATGAAGGCTAGTGAAAGGAGCTTAAAGTACAAGATAGGAACAATGATTGAAACACCAAGAGCAGCACTCACAGCATCCAAGATAGCCAAGTATGCAGACTTCTTTTCCTTCGGTACTAATGACCTCACACAGGCCACATTTGCTTTCAGCAGGGACGATGTTGAAGCCAAATTCATACCTTTCTATGTGGATAACAAGGTTATTCCGGCAGACCCATTCTCAACTCTCGATGCAGACGGTGTGGGAAGGCTGGTTGCAATAGGTTCAAAGGAGGGCAAGGAAGCCAATCCAGAGCTTGAGGTCGGTGTATGCGGGGAAACGGGTGGGGATCCAGATTCAATAGAGAAATTTAACAGCATTGATGTTGACTATGTCAGTGCATCACCATATAGGGTTCCAATAGCCAGGTTGGCTGCGGCACAGGCAGAACTCAAGAAAAAACATAAAGCATCAACTACTGCCTGAGCTTCTTTCTTTCCTTTTTGCAGGCGTCATTTAACATTTTTGCAAGCCTGGAATTTTTTACCTTTATTTTTTCAACATATTCTAAAAATCCCCCTTCATTTCCGGTTACACAGTACACTGCAGCGAGGTTGTACTGGGCCTCCGTAAAATCTGGGTCCAGTGCCAACGCCCTTTTAAAGCAATCTTCAGAAACGGCATAGTTTTTTTTGTGGAAATTTACCAGCCCAAGGTTGTACCAACCTTTTTTCTCATCAGGGTACATTTCCGTAATTTGCCTAAATTTTTCTTCAGCCTCCTCATTTTTACCAAGCTCAGCAAGCGCAACCCCTATGTTAAGGAGCGCGTCCTTATAGCGAGGGTCAATTTTGAGGGATGCCTGGAAAGCTTTAAGCGCATCGTTCCTTTTACCGATCATGATGTATGATTTTCCCAGTAAAAGCGCCGCCTCTTTGCTTTCTGGTGATAAAGAAAGCGCCCTAGAAAATGATTTGATGGCATCCTTGCCTTTGCCCAGATAGAAATACGAATATCCCAGCAACATGAGTGATTCATAATGATCATAACCGTTTTTTTCAAAATTCTTAAGCGATTTGACTACATCTTTATAATTTCCTTTGTTAAAGCTTTCACGCGCTTTTTCCATCTTACATCCTCACCGCCCTAAAGGCGGTTCCCTCAAGGTAGCTCAGTTCGTGGTTTATCGCACTCCTCACTTTATAACTGGTGGTTTCCCACCCTACTCCATTTATCCAGCGGTAGATTAGGGGTTGTGCCTCCAGCCTTTCCTTTGTTTCTTTTTCCGTGACTATGAGAACAGTGTTGGACCTCTTCAAGCTTGACCGCATAATGCAATTTCCCTTATTTAAGTGTTTAATTCCATGAAGCATCTACTTTTTTGCCCATAAAGTTGTAAAAAATTAATCATGCCTGTATATATAAAATATTATCACCATTTTAAAAAAGTGGGGCTGGCCGGATTTGAACCGGCGATCACCAGCGCCCGAGGCTGGCAGCCTGAACCAGACTAGCCGACGGCCCCCCACATGTCAATGTTCTCATTAGCCTTACTTAAAAATTTTGCAAGCTCTTGAAGTGTTGGGCTGCCTCTAGCTTCATCCTTTGTAACTTTTAAAGCGGCAGCATAGTTTGCAAGCTTCAAAGCTTGAAAATCGTTTAACCCTTTATAAATTGCAGCCATAAATGCGCCAGTAAAAGCATCACCAGCACCAGCAGTGCTCAATGCTTTTAACCCAAACGATTCAATATCAATCCCTGGTACTGCCAATTGTTCTGTATCAGTCATTATTTTGGCCCCATGGCTTCCCATGGTGACAACTCTTTTTTTAAAAGATTCGGAAATGCAGTTAGCAACTGCACTCATTTCTTCTTCATTTAGGAAAACATAATCGCCAGATATTTTGCAAACTGAATCTGGAACGCGAACAGCAAATGCGGCTGGCACATAGACCTTTATACCAGCTGTAATTGAAAGTGCAATAGCAGCAAGCTCTGGGTTAACATTGGCAACTATAACCATTCTTGACCCCTTTATTAAATCTGAGATCTTTTCGGATAATAGAAAATCCCTGTCAAGCCCTGAATTTGCGCCATAATATGAATTTATTTGATTCTGACCAGAGGGGTCAACTAGCACAAAAGATTGGCCGCTTTCAACTTCATTTAAAATCCTGACGCCCGATGAATCTATATTTAGCTTATTAAACGCGTCAAAGTGAAGTCTACCGGCTTCGTCATTCCCAACTGCCCCTATGAATCTGGCGCCTCCTGCCAGCTTTGCAAAGGCCGTAATTATGTTTCCTCCCTTACCGCCCAGGGTTCTCTTAATTTTCAGTACCTTTGATTCGCCTCCTGGGAGTGAAATTCTATCTACATAGAGATTTACATCAACGTTGAGAGTGCCTATTACCGTGACTGGCAAATACATGTCAATTAGTTAGATGGTGCTCATAATTAACTTTTTTAGAACGGCATTAGAGCATGTCCTACAGGAAATAAAGCAAAATCTATGGAGAACTGCGAACAAACGCCGATCAATGGGCTTCTGATAGCGACTGTAAGTAGCAATAAATCCAGAACCATTCTTGAGGTAACCATTGCTATTTCACTGAAAATCAGAAAAGTGATATTCTCTTACACTAAAGCTTCCCATGCTGACCCAGAACTGCAACATGGAACTTGTTTGCTGATTCAATGAC
>JBMFVR010000050.1:0-8714 GCA_049965895.1 Nitrososphaeria archaeon
AGATTGCCTTTTGTTCGTAAGAGCTGGAAAACATTAAAAAGGGTACTGTAAGTTAAATAATTATGAGCGGAAATATGGGCACCAGATACGTCTGGCACAACGGAGAGTTTGTAGCATGGGATGATGCAAGGGTTCATGTAATGACAAACGCCCTTCATTATGGAACAGGCGTTTTTGAAGGAATCAGAGCATACTCCGAGGGAGGCCAATTATATGTTTTTAGGCTTCGGGAGCACATTGCAAGGTTCCTAAATTCCATAAAGCTTTACGGTTTTGGTATTGACTACGGCGCAGAGGAATTGATATCAGCCATCAAGCAAACGCTGAAAAAGAACGAATTCAGGGTTGACCTCTACATCAGGCCACTTGCGATAAAGGGTTACGGCCCAATAGGGCTGGATATAAGAAAGCTAAGGACAGAAGTGTTTATAATTGCAATGCCTTATGGCAAATACTTTGAAAAGGAGGGAATAGAGGTAACGGTTTCAAGCTGGAGAAGGTTAAGTGGACAAACAGTGCCCATCCTTGCAAAGGTTACCGGGCACTATGTCAACAGTGTTCTGGCAAAACTTGAAGCGTTAAACAGGGGGTTTGATGATGCTATATTACTTAATGAACAGGGGAAGGTTTGTGAGGGAACCGGCGAAAACATAATGATGGTGAAGGAGGGCACAATAATAACGCCCCCACTTTCGGCGGGGATACTAGATGGAATTACCAGAAAGAGCCTGATTGAAGTAGCAAGTGATGCTGGGATCAAAGTAATAGAAAGGGATATTGAAAGGTCAGAGCTGTATACAGCTGACGAACTGTTCTTTGTGGGCACAGCAGCAGAAATAACGCCCATTTTAAGGGTTGATGGAAGGGCCATAGGCAACGGTAATGTAGGACCGGTGGCCATAAAGCTCAGGTCGCAGTTCACCGATATAGTTAAGGGAAGGGTTGATAAGTACAGAAAGTGGCTGGAGCCGGTATGGTAGGGGTAAGTTTCCAGGGGGAGCCTGGGGCATATAGCGAAGAAGCATCGATAAATTTTTTCGGTAAAGAAGTTAACCTGATTCCTCTTCCTTACCTTTCAGATGTGTTCAGGAGCGTTGAGAGTGGGAGGGCAGATTTTGCTGTCGTGCCAATCGAAAATACACTCGAAGGGAGCGTCAGCGAGACGTACGACCTTCTAATAGGGACAGATGTGAAAATAATAGGTGAAGAGGTGCTGAGGATTAGGCATTGCTTTATGGCCAATCCGGGCGTTAGGATCGAGGACATTAAAGAAGTGTGGTCCCACCCACAGGCACTTTCTCAGTGCAGGAAATTCATAGAAAGATTGAAGCTCAAGCCGGTTCCACTATATGATACTGCTGGAAGCGCCAAGGCAATAGCAGAGGGAAGAGTCATGCATGCAGGGGCAATTGCAAGCTGCAGAGCTGCTAGGCACTACGGACTTGATGTGATTGCTGAGGGGATCGAGGATTCACCAAACAATTATACTAGGTTTATAGTAATTGGAAAGGAAAGGGCTAAAATTAGTGAAAGGGAAAAAACATCAATAATATTTTCTGTAAAGCATGTTCCCGGAGCGCTTTATAGAGCACTCAAGGCGTTCGCTGATAACGGAATAAACATGACAAAAATCGAAAGCAGGCCAACAAAGGAAAAACCGTGGGAATACTTTTTTTTTGTTGATTTTATGGGTAACGTGGAACAGAAAGAGGTCATTAATGCTTTAAACGGATTAAAAAATGAAGCATCATTCATAAAGGTCCTCGGCTCATATCCTGCGGTGAGTTATTGATGGCTTCAAAAGATTATGAAAATCTGTCAAAAATGGGGCAGTACCTTGCTTCTCTCGGATATGTAGAAGGGAGAGAGGGGAACCTTAGTGCCAGGTCTGCAGATGGAATAATCGTAAAGTCAACCAACGTGTTCATGCAGTATGCTGGTCCAAAAGATTATTCTCTAATAACGATGGAAGGTAAACTTCTTAGGGGAAGGGAACCATCATCAGAATATAGGATGCATTTGGAGATTTATAGGAGGTGTAAGGAAGTTAATTACATTGTGCACACCCATCCAGTTAACACTTTGGTTTATGCAGAGCTTTCTGACAGGATAATTACGTCTCTGGCAGAATCCAAATTATACTTCAGCTCATTTGTTCCCGTGTTGCCGGTAATTGAGCCCGGCACCCAGGACCTTGCCAACGCGGTCGCTCAGTCAATAGCAGAGGGGCGTCAGGCGGTTGTCCTCAGAAGGCACGGGCTGGTTACCGTTGGTGAGACGCTCGATGTGGCAGTGATGAGGACAATAGCAATTGAAAAGGAGTCCAAAATAGAGCTGCTGAAGAGGACGATAACACGGTGAAGGTGGGAACCTGTGGGTTTCCTGTTTCAAGGGCACTGATTTTTTCCACCCTAGATGCAGTAGAGCTTCAGGAAACGTTCTACAGCATGCCAGATCCGGTGAGGATGAAATATCTCAGGAACAACGCACCGGAAGGCTTTGAATTTGCTGTCAAAGTTTTTCAGGGAATTACCCATGGGCCTGAATCACCGACAATGAGGAGAGCTAGAAATTTTAAACCGGGGAATGACCTTGGTAAGCTTAAACCCAGCAGAGCAAACGTTGAACTGTGGGAATCATTTTATCGCGCTGTTAAGCCGCTTGGTCCATCTTTCTACGTTTTTCAGACGCCCCCGAGCTTTGGCAGCAATGAAGACATGAAAAACGCACTGGAATTTTTCAAAATTACAGGGAATCAGAGGATCGGCTGGGAACCACGTGGCAGAAGCTTTGAAAATATTGCGGCCTTAAAAGATATATTTAAAGAAACCGGCATCGTGCATGTTTATGACCCCTTTAGGAGGGACCCTCTGGTTAAGTGTGAAATTTCATATATCAGGCTGCATGGAATAGGAAACAGAGATACAAATTACGGTTACAGGTACACGGAAAATGATCTGAAAGAGTTAATAAATAAGAAACTGTCAGGTATGAGCCAAGTTTATGTAATGTTCAACAACATATATATGTTTGAAAATGCCAAAGAACTTAAGGAGATCATTAAATTTGCTCAACAGAAAAATTTGTAAAAAATTAAATTTGAATTAAATTAGCGATCTTATGGTGGTGATATTTTTATTGCGCCAACCGGGCAGGCAGTTTCGCACGCCATGCAGAAAATGCAGTCTTTTTCCCTCAGCGGGTCAGCCTTATCTGTGTAATATTTGGCCTGCTCATCACCTGCAAGGGGCCACTTATCGTTCCCGGAGCCTGACTTGCCAGGATTTAGAATCCACTCAAACACGTTAACTGGGCATACATCCATGCATGCACCATCGGCAATGCAGCAATCAAAATCCACGGCAACCACAGTGCCATGAATTCCGAGCTTTGTGGGATACGGCTTCCCATCAGCATCTAACCTTTCTTTGCCTTCAGCCCTAATATCATGCCCTGCATGGTTACCTGTCACTGGATATTCATCTGGTTTTTTCAGAAAGTCTGGATCAATCGGCTTTGATTTAAAAGGAACTTCTCTTACCATTTGTGATCGCATTTAATTTACAACTTGCCATATAAAAATATTGTTTAATTTATGCTGAAATCAGCTTAAAATGACCGAAATTAAACGCTTTCAAGAAATTATTTCCAAAAGGTTCATTAACTTTTTTGTTTCGATTTTAAGCATGGAGACCGAGCTTCTGTATTTAAATGACTCATATTTGAAATCATTCACCGCGAAGGTTATGTGGTCAAATGGTAATATTCTCAGGCTTGATAAAACAGCCTTTTATCCTGGCGGTGGGGGCCAGCCCTGTGATACTGGCAAAATGACAATTGGCTTGGGCACATTTAGGGTTATTGAAGTAAAAAAGCTAGACGGCGAAGTCGTTCACGTGCTTGACGGAGAGCCGCACGGTGATGAAGTGAGCGCCGAGCTTGACTGGGAAAGGAGGTACAGACTCATGAAGTTACACACCTCAATACACCTTATGGATGGTATAATTAGGAGGGATTTTGGCCATGGTTACATCACTGGCGGGCAAATTTATGATGACAGGGCAAGAGTTGATCTGGATTTTCCAGAACTCAACAGGGAATTGGCGCAAAGAATAGAAGCATTAACAAATGATGAAATAAAAAGGGGGAGAGAGGTAAGGGTAAGATATCTCTCAAAGAAGGAAGCACTTTCTATACCTGAAATAGCTAGGACAAAACCTGGAAGGGAATTACTGGAAAAACTTGACAGTGTAAGGGTTGTTGAAATTGTCGGACTTGACATGCAGATGGATGGCGGCACACATGTAATGAATATAAAGGAAATAGGACAAATACGAATTATAAAATTTGAAAATAAGGGCTCCCACAGCAAGAGGTTGGAAATTGCTGTAGAACCGTAGTTTTTATTTTATTTCAAATCCATCGCTTAAAAGCGATGGATCACAGTTATGCTTTTAAGTTTCTCTTCTCAATAATTATGCAATGCAGTCAGCAAAAAACCAGGTGATTGCAAGGAAGGGCAGGGAGACGAGGCTCAGGCATAAGGGGATGTCTGTTTGAGGTTAAGGCGTTAAAGAACCACCTTGATGCGGACACCCTTGAAAGGCTCAAGAAGGTTTTTGTTGAAGCAAAATGGTTTACCAACAGCGTAATAGCTGGGGCATATTCGATGTCAGCTACAAAGCCATGCTGGAGTATTCCGTACGTTACTTCGAGCCTCATCAATAAAGCGGGAAGCACACAGTTTTAACTGGGCGTAGTTCACTTTGGCTTCTATAATTTTCTCGTTTTTGCTCAGCATTATATATGATTTTTGATAACACATCCTTAAAGCGTAACTGCGATCCGCTAAAAGGGACGGCTTTAAGATCAGTAAAAAACGGTTTCCCATTTTATGGTAGACCCAACTTTAATTAATACGCTAAAGTGTGATTGGAAATATGATATACAAAGCCGAAATAATTAAATGGAGTGATAAATGGTAAATTGACCTTGCTTGTAACGGTTATAGCGTGGTTTCATATTTTGTTCGCTATCTCTTGGGTTGGCTCAGCAGTGTTTTTTGCCATGGTGCTGAGCCCCCTGCTCAAAGTGCTAACACCACAGTCTAGGGGCGAATTTCTGGTCAAGTCATTGCCCAAGATTGAACAATTTGAATTAGCTGTATCAACTCTTACAATCGTTTTTGGTGTTTTGCTGGCCTCTGTATTGGCTGAGTGGAACCGTTTCATAATTTTTGGAGCAGCATTTGGATTGACTGCCTACCTGATAGGGTTGCTTGTAATGACGCCATTGTCAAGGAGGATGCAATCAATGTTAAAGATGATGCAGAATGACCCTGATGATGGGTTGATGAAAGAATTACTAGGGGTGCAGAAAAAGTTTGGCGCAGCATCAATGATAGAGCTTATTATGATGCTTCTGACGATCAGCGCCATGGTGGCAGCTGGTTTTATGTAACTAAATTCTCGCGTGCCAGGAGCTGGCTTGGTTACCGCGAATTGAACACAATCGAGCTTGAGGCGCAGGAGTACGGAATGAAAGCATATGAAGTAATTGAATACAACACTTTGTGCGTACCATAACGTTGAAGCAATTTGCAGTACAGGGGGAGTGATAAAATACCTGCTCAAGCTTCATTCAGACCTCAACGGGGCTCTGAACATACTCAGGAAAGCAACCGGAATATTGGTACAAGCCGCTTTGTGTTTCATTACAGAGTAGCTCCCATTAAAGGGGAGTAATCATGAGACCCTGAGAACCTTAGCCCTTCAGGACAGAGAGGGGGTCAGACGTCGTGCCTTTATAAAAGAACTAACCAAATAACTACGTATCGTCAATTATGAAAAGTATAAGATCGTGTTAGAATAAGTTTATAAACCGGTTAGTGTTCTCAATTGCTCTGTGAAATTTAATACTGCTGTGCTTGATGTTAGGGCTGGCAAGAAGTCTATTATAATTAACGAAGATGATGCTAATGAAATAGGTCTGGAATTAAATGAAAGGGCAAGGCTAACCGCGGGGGAAAAAAGCACGGTTTGCATAACTGAGACAACAAGAACGCTGGTAAAGCAAGGAACCGTTGCAATTTACAGAGATGTTGCAGAGGCATTGGGGATAGAGAATGGAAGCAGCGTGGATGTAGCATATGAGCCATCACCAAAATCAGTGGAGTTCATAAGAAAGAAGATAATCGGGGATAAGCTAAGTGCAAATGAAATAAATGGAATAATCGGGGATTTAATTTCAAATGAACTTAGTGACCTAGACATTGCATCTTTTCTTTTTTCGGTATATTATAAGGGCCTTGACATGGAAGAAATAAAAAACCTAACTTTGGCCATGCTTAACTCAGGCGAAAAGCTTGAACTTAATGGGTTTGTTGTTGACAAGCATTCAATAGGCGGCGTTCCTGGGAACAAAGTTTCGTTGCTTATAATTCCAACTGTGGCCTCTACGGACCTTTATATTCCAAAAACCAGCAGCAGAGCTATTACCAGTCCTTCTGGGACGGCTGATACAATGTCAGTATTAGCTAATGTTAAATTTAGCTTAAAGGAGATAAAAAACATCGTAGAAAAAACTCATGGTTGCATAGTGTGGGGTGGCGCCCTGAATCTTGCTCCAGCTGATGATATGCTTATAAGAGTTGAAAATCCGCTGAGGATAAATCCCCGCGGTCTAATGCTTGCAAGTGTTATGGCAAAAAAGCTTGGTGTAGGTGCCAAAATAGTTGCGCTTGATATGCCAGTGGGAAGGGGCACAAAGGTACAGGATATTGCAGATGGAGAAAAGCTGGCCAGAGATTTTGTAGAACTGGGTAGAAGTCTAGGCATTAATGTAAGGGCTGGGCTTACATATGGTGGGCAGCCTGTAGGCAGGGCAATAGGCCCTGCGCTAGAAGCTAGGGAGGCCATGGCAGCACTAATTAATCCCGAATCCGCAAGCATGAGCCTGTTATCAAAGTCTGCTTCTCTTGCCGGAATTATTTTAGAAGCATCAGGAATTAGCCAGCAGGGGCAGGGATATAATGTCGCTATGGATATTTTAAAGTCAGGTAAAGCGCTACTAAAAATGAAAGAAATAATAGAAGCACAGGGTGGAAATCCAAACGTCAAGCCTGATGATATACCCATAGGAAGCTACAAGCATCAGGTAGTTGCAGAAAGTGATGGATATGTAACTCTAGTGGATAATGAATCCATCGTTCAAATATCACGCGCTGCAGGGACCCCAAGCGATAAAGGTGCTGGAATTATACTTTACCAAAAACAAGGTTATAAAGTCAAAAAGGGCGACATACTTTTTGAAATATATGCCGAAAGAAGCTCTAGACTTTCAGATGCTGTGAATCTTGCTAGCTATTCCCCTCCTGTGCTACTTGAAGGAATGCTTCTAAAGTCGTACCCCACAGAATGACTCATTTTAGCATGAACCATATATGATCAGTATAGAATCCATATTGCCCTAACATTTAACAGGGCTAACCGTTTATGGTATAATTTCGGTGGAGTCAAGCAGTGGATCATAAAATAATTGCTCTTCTTTGATTGCTCCAGCTTTAATTAGGTCCTTCATTGCTGGGCCAATTTTTATTATTTGATTGATTGTATTTTTTGTAACTGTATCGACCTCCTTCATCCCTTCCTTTCCCCAATAATTTAGCCCCTCTTTTATAGCATACAGGCACCTACCTCCGCAGTAAGGCCAGAGATCACAACCCTTACACATTTCAGGAATCTCTGGCTCAATTATTTTGAAACCTCCTTCAATACTTCCAATTTCAGCCCATTTTTCAGATACTGCAATTGGGCAGGATAGAATCCTGCCATCGGTGGATATTGTAATGGACCTATATCCTGCACCACATGGAACCCACCTAAATGGTTTAAAAAGGTAGGCATTTAAAACCCCTAATATTGGAACCAACCCTATGATCTTCCCGTTTTTACTTTCATTTAAAAAATCATTTACAAGCTTAGTTATACCCGGCAAGTAGGAATTATTGGCCCACTCTGTAAAATTCCATTTTTCACTCCATATAACGTTGAGTTGCCAGTGAACAAGGTCAAATCCCAGATTCACCAGGTGCATTACATCAGTATAAATATCTGTGTTTCCAGTAACTGCCATCCTAGCTATTATTCTTTTTAAGCCGATTTTTTTAAGGTAGTTTAAAGCTCCCAACACTTTGTCATATACACCGGGCCCCCTTGCGCTGTCAGTAACCTGTTTTCTACCATCAATTGAAAGCAGGATAACATCCATCATTTTCCAGTACTTTTCAGGGATCTTGTATATCAGCGTTCCATTTGTTTGAATACCCCATCTTTTTGCCGTTATTGAATCCATTACTTTGATAATATAGCGGTAATTTACAAGGGGTTCGCCGCCATAAAATATAACAACTGAATCTTTGTCATTTTCGATTGTTTTCCTTAATTTATTAAAATCATAGCTAATTTTCCATGGAACTACCCTTTGATCAAACGATCCGCCACAATAGCTGCAATTTAGATTACATGCTCCCGTAGTTGGTAATATGTACAGCAACGGAGTTCTATTATCGGCCTCTTTATAAATATCTAATCGTGATGAGCTTTTGCTGATCCCCTTCTGTTTCCTTTAATATAGGCATGTAGTTTCTTGAAATTATTAACGCGCTGTTTCATGTTCATATCTCTCTCCCTCCATCCTCCAATTGCTGCACTGGC